>JAQGHW010000715.1 GCA_028291505.1 Rhodopila sp.
CGGCGTGGATGCCACGGCTCGCATAATGCCGGCGGGTGATATTGGGATATTTCGACGCGACCCGTACCTGGCTCCAGCGCGACGGGTCATCGGATCCAGCGGTTTCCCGCGGTTCGGCGACGGACACGCGGCACCTGCCGATGCCTAGATCGAGTGGCGCATACACTTCCGGATAGTCGAACTCCATTAGCACGTCGGCGCCGCAGATGCCGATGTGCGCGGCCCCGAAGGCGACGAAGGTGGCGACGTCGAAGGGACGCACGCGGACCACGTCCAGCAACGGGTTCTCGGTGGGGAAACGTAGCCGGCGGCTGTCTTCATCGGCGTAGTCCGCGGCGGGGACGATACCGGCGCGCGCCAGCAACGGGCCGCATTCTGACAGAATGCGCCCCTTTGGCAGCGCCAGGATCAGTGGCGTCGTCAGGTCCGGCCCTGGCGAGGCCACAAGGGACGCCGGCGGGAAGGGGGCGGTCATAAAGACTCCGGCTTATGGTGCGGCCGTGGATGAAGGCCGTCCTCGATGAAGGGGGTCGTCAGCAAAGGTCGCGCCGTTTACATCACGTTGGCGGTGACCGGAAGCCTACCCCGGGTAACGCTGGGTTGCGTTCTCGTTTCGCCGATCGCTTTTGACTCATACCAGCGGCCGGAAATATCGACGCTTCGTCGCATGGAGGGTCGCTGGGATCTGATTGATTTCGCGCGATGTCCTAGCGACACCATTACAGCATCTGATTGACCGCGAGCCGCGCTTCGCCCTAGACCGGATGGATCTTCGGTAAAAGGCGGAAATGGCCGGCAAAATACTCATTCTACGCTGGGCGGGCAGCGCATACGACTCTTTGGGCGGCCTCCTGGAGCTGATCGCGCAGGAACTGGCCGCGCAGGGATCCCACGTCGTGCTGTTCTCAGCTGATGACAAGGACTGGCCCGACAGACTTATCGAACTGCTTAAAGCCGGCGACATCGCCTTCGCACTGACCATGTCCGGGATCGGTGCCGAGATGACGATCGACGGAACGATGGCCTGGGAAGCAGCGAAGGTACCGTTGTTCAACTGGAGCTGCGATCATCCCTGCTATTTTCCTAGCCGGCATGTCATCCGCAACCGGTACCTGCTGCACGGCTACGTATTTCCCGATCACGCTCGGTACAACATCACGCATCTCAAGCCGAACGGCGCGGCCTTCGCGGTGCATCTGGGCATTCCGCCGCGTGGCTTGTTTCCGCAGGCGCCGTTGCCGCTGGCAAGCCGCAACGGCCGGATCATGTTCACCAAGACCGGCCACGATACGAACAAGATCGAGACGAACTGGCGCAACTACCTGCCGGATCTCCAGATGATCGTTTTCGCTGCCGCCGAAGAACTGTTCCACCGCTCGACCGCCGATTTCATGCCGGCGCTGCGGCGATTCGGCGAGCAACGTGGGATATTCCTGGATGGCGACAACCAGTTGACGATGCTGCTGATCCGGGAGATCGATGCCTATATCCGCTTCAAGCGGGCCAATCTGGTGATGGACGCCGTCCGGCGATACCCGGTGGACGTGTTCGGGTCGGGATGGGACCACATTAGCAGGAACGGAGCGAAGGCGCAATTTCATGGCGCGGCGCCGTGGCGGACAATGATCGAGCAATTGCCTCACTACGTCGGATGCCTTTCCACCAACCCGCTGGTGGAGGGTTCGGTGCACGATCGCACCTTCTTCGCTCTGTCGGCTGGCGTGGTGCCAATTGGCGACAGCAACGAGTT
This sequence comes from Rhodopila sp., assembly GCA_028291505.1. Lineage (GTDB taxonomy): Bacteria > Pseudomonadota > Alphaproteobacteria > Acetobacterales > Acetobacteraceae > Rhodopila. Next base: position 1,751 of record JAQGHW010000715.1, read on the forward strand.
TTCCCGCATGTATATGCCGGGGTTGGAGCCCTATACGTTTGGGTTCACGCGCGAACAGGTCGAACAGGCGGTGGAGGCCGTGCTCGCCGCGCCGGCCGAGGCCCTGGCATGCACCGAAACCACTTGGCAGACCTTAGCCGTTCCCTTCGGCATGCGCCGCGCCGCACACCAGATCATGCAATTCGTAAATTTACACGGCCTGAATGCCCGAAGCAGTGCGTGAGGTGGCTTATACGCCGCCGCGCACGCTGGGCGCTGGTATTACTCAATTCCGGCACGGTTGCGGGCCACGGTCTGTGTGGTCGGATGATCCGGACCGAGGGCTTTCGTGTAGATCGATAGCGCCCAATCCAGAGCTTCCCGCGCGGAAAACCCGTCGCCCATATCCTTCAGCACGCCCGCGAGGTTGTTGGCATCCCGGCCAACACTCGGGTGGTCCTGACCCAGGGCGGTTTCATCGATCGCCAGTGCGCGCTCAAACGCTGCGTGCGCGCCCTCCAGGTCACCAATATCATGCAGGATCAGGCCGATGTGATTGATGTCGGTAGCCGCCTCCGGATGTTCCGCGCCAAGCGCCTCGGTGTGCAGGGCAAGCGCGCGGCGAAGTTGAGCCTGGGCGTCCATCACGTCACCGAGTTCGTGCGACAGGCGACCCAGGTCGCGCAAATCGTTAGCGAGGTCCGGGTGGTCGGAACCAAGTTGCCGCTGGCGGGCCTCGATAAGCTGTTCCAGGTTGTCGCGCTGAGCGCGGAGATCATTCAGGCCAGACATCGCGTGCATCCGTATTTGGTCTGATATCCACCAGATACGATGTCACCGCGATCGCGCAACCCCGGCCGCCCAGCGCGATCATGCTCTGGTGCCGGCAGGCCGTGGCGTCGAGGGGCCGAGTGATCCGAACGTCGCAACCTAATCCGCCGCATCGTACTCCGCGGAGATATCCTTCCCGGTATGATCCGGCATCATCGCTGCCGATATCAGACTGATCACCGCGCAGACGGCGATGTAGATCGCGACTGCGTAGCCAGTGTGGTACGCCGCAAAAAGCGCGGTCGCGATCAGCGGTGCCGGTCCCCCGGCGATGACCGATGCAAGCTGGTAGCCCAGCGACGCACCGCTGTAACGCAGGCGCGGGGTAAACGCCTCGGCGATCAGGGCGGCCTGGGGTCCGTACATCATGTCGTGCGGGATCAGCGAGAGCACGATCGCGAGAAACACCAGGGCCGGCGCCCCGGTACCCAGCATGTCGAAGTAGAGGAACCCGAACAGTCCGGTCACCACCGTGCCGATGATGTACATCCTGCGCCGGCCGATCCGGTCGGAGATGTGGCCCGAGAGCGGGATGGTGATGAACGATATGCAAGAAGCCACCAGCACCGCGGACAGGACCAACTCCCGCGACATTTTCAGCGTGCCGGTGCCATAAGCGAAAATGAACGCCGTGAAGATGTAAAACGGCGCCTGCTCGGCCATACGCAGCAGCGCGGACAGAATGATCTCGCGCGGCTGCCGCTTGATAACCTCGAGGATCGGCGCCTTCTCGATTTTGTTGGTCTCGACGAGTTGCTTGAAGACCGGCGTCTCCAGGATCCCGACCCTGATCCAGAGTCCGATGCCGACCAGCACGATGCTCAGGATGAACGGTACGCGCCAGCCCCAGGAGATGAACTCATCACCCGACCAGGCGCTGAAAGCGAGCATCACGAGGTTCGACAGGAACACCCCGGCTGGCACGCCGAATTGTGGCCAGGAGGCGACCAGGCCACGGTTACCATGGCCGCGCGACCATTCCATCGCGATCAGCACCGAACCGCCCCATTCGCCGCCGACGCCGATGCCTTGCAG
>JAQGHW010000716.1 GCA_028291505.1 Rhodopila sp.
GGCTGGCCGCGCTGCGGCTGGTCTGCCTATGCTTATGAGGCCATCGCCGACTACGAGACCGGCTCGAAGACACCCGCGAGGAACCCGAGATGCGGTCAAGACGGCCGGACGAATTGTCACGGGATTCCATCGATTGACGCCCATGTCTGGGCCGACTGTCTGATGAATTCTCGGACCGGCAAAACCGGATCGAGACCATGGCAAGCGCTGACCGATAACAGCAGGGCGTGCTGTCTGATCAAGTCGCCGTCCGGCCGAATGGCAAAAGACCCCAAACGAATGGCACCACGCGCGATAACCGGGCCCGGGTCGGCAAAGGATTCCGAAACCTGCCCATCGCGTACCTACGATCACGCCAGAATCCTTCTCGATATCCCGATATCCCAGTGAGCCTGCAGGAACAATTTTATGAGATGAGCGGACCTGTGCAGGGGAGGCATCCATCCGCCGATGCCGCACAGCGCCATCCTGAATGGCTGCCTCGCCACATCGATTCCATCGATTTGAGGAAACGCGGCCTTCCTAAGAAGCACGGCCCCCAGGGATGAGGGGCTGTCGGATGGGGTAATTATCGCCGGCTCGAGGAAGCCGCCGACGCACTGCGTGAGGGACGTCCTCGACCGCTGTTGCCCACTTGGCTGGTGTTGGTCGGAGTTGCTGTGTAGGTGCATCCGGCGCATTTGGTGATGCCCACGAAGTGCCAAAGGATCTCGCGTTCTAACAGGGGGAGGCAACCAATGATGAAAATCACCACTCTCACGCTGGGCGTCGCCGTCGCATTGGGCGCGGCTCCGGCAATGGCTGGCCGCGGCGGTGGGGGCGGCGGCTTCCATGGCGGCGGCTTCCATGGCGGTGGGTTCCATGGCGGTGGGTTCCATGGTGGTTTCGGCTTCCACGGCGGTGGCTTCGGCTTCCGTGGCGGGTTTCGCGGCCCTTGTTGCTTCGGTCCGGGCGTAGCGTTTGGCTTTGGGTTCGGCGCGCCGGCTTGGGGCTGGCCTTACTACGCACCTGTCTATTATCCACCGCCGCCGATGTATTACGCGCCGCCGGTCTATTATGCCCCTCCGCCTCCCGGGTATCGCCCGTCACCGCCGGGCTATCCGCCCCAGGGTTATGCGCCCCAAGGCTACCCACCCCAGGGCTACGCATCTCCTCCGCAGCGCTATGTGCCGCCGCCCCCAGGCTCGCCACCTCCGAGCTATCCACAGCAGGCATACTATCCGCCGCCCTACCCCGATCGCTGAGGCCGCGGTGCGGGTTCGGCGACTGGAACCACATGACGCCAGCCGGGCACATTGGGAAGCCGTGCGCCCTGATCGGGAGGCGCTGGCTTCAACATCGACGGCGCCGAAGTGACTGCGCCTGAGCGGGCGGTGGCTGGCTGCTCTGGATCGTTGGCGCGGATCGCGGCGGAGCGGTCGGTGCCGGATTCATAGGGACAACCGGGCATCGGTTTGACATGCGGTGATCCACGCAGACCGCTCGCCCATTCCCGCCTCTGCGGTCTGGCGCCTCCCACCGGCCGGCGCGCCAATCCGTGATGCTTGGTAGATGGGATGGCAGCCTTCAGGTGTGGGTCAGCGTCTCTGACCCAGACTTGCCGGCCACTGCATCGGGTAATCAGGCTGGTGAACTCCGACGCCTGCGCCTGAGACGGGAGGACATCGCCAGCCGCCCAAGAGGCCCCTCCGGTCACCTGGCTCCGGAGAAACGTTTGCGGACCCCGCGGAGAACAATCTCGCCAAATGGCCTACCGCCGCGCGTACGGGCCCAGTGCAGTGCTAAACCAGGATCGACAATGGATGAGGTTCTGCGGTTTCTGGGCCAAGCGACGGTCCGCGCATCCGTGGTGCAGGCGAGGAGCGCCAGAGTGGTTTGATCCGCAAAACCCGTGCGGACGAGGCTTATCAGGCGAGCGTCTTCAGCGCGGCGAACAGCGCCGCCGGATCGTACTGGCCCTGATAAACGGGCGGCGGCGCGGGACCGCGCCGGAGCAGGCGGTGGATCGCCTCCCACGCCGTGCGGGCGGAGTATTCGATGGTGAACAGCGGCTCCTGTGGAACCTCCGCATACTGGCCGAGGAAGCCAAGATTTGTTGCCCCCTCGGGAACCGCGCGCGGCCGGTCGGTCCGCCTGCGTGGCACCCACACGTTGTTCACGTAGGGCATGTCGCAGGGAATGCAGATCGACGACGCCATGATCGCGTCCAATTGCCGGTCAAACCGCAGTTGCCGCAGCACCTCCTCCAGAATTTCCGCGCCAGTGCACGTATCCATGTGTTTCGCGACGAAATCGCCGTTGCGCTCGGGATACAAGCTATAGCCCCACCAGAGCCTCGTGCCGGGCGGCTGGCCGATGGCTTCCGGCTGATGGAAGATCGACAGCGTCACCAGCCAGCTCGAGTTCTTCAGCGTCACCAGCCCGCCGCTTCCTGGCTCGTTGCCAGTCAGCACCGTCATCTGGTCGAAGAATTCAGTCCCGGTCGTGGTGACCGTGAAGGTCACCCAGTGCGCGTCAGGAACCTGGGCCGTCCCGAAGAACACGTCGGGATTGCCGAAATCCGTGCGCCCCTGCGCCAAACGCTCCCACAGCGCCCAGGGCCGTCCGCTGCGTCGCGGCCGTGGCGCCTCCGTCATCGATCCCACCGAAAGGTCGGCGACCTGCGATCCGAGGGTCACCAGCACGACATCCTCTGGCGCGACCGCGACCGAGGTTGCCGCGCCGTCGCGTTCGTAGTCGAGCCGGCTGGCCGTGATGCGGCCGGGCGACGGCGCGAAGTCGATGTCGCGGACGAACGCGCCGGTCAGGAAGGTCACGCCGCGCGGGCGCAGCCACGCCACCATCGGTTCGATGATCGCCTCGTACTGGTCGAAGCGCGTGCGCAGGACATGCGACATGACCGACAGGTCTGGCAACAAGCGCAGGAAGCGGTTCATGAAGCGCCGCATCTCCATCGCGCTGGATTGCGGCTTCGGGTTCATGATCGTCGTCCAGAGCAGCCAGAATTCGGTGGTAAAGAAGTGGGGAGAGAAGAACTCCTCGACGCGCCGCCCGTCCAGCATCGCCTCGGGCGTCAGCGCGAGCCGCACCAGATCGAGCCGGTCGCGCACGCTCAGGCCGAAATGTGGACTGTGCACGATGTGGCCGTCGCGGTCGACGATGTGCGCCCGGTCGTGGAACGGGTAGCGCTTATTGAAGGCGAAAAACTCATCCTTGACGGAAATCGCCGGATCGCCCGCCGAGGGGATCGTCGCGAGCAGGTCGAACGTACAGCGGAACTCCGCATCAAAGAGGGCGCCGGCTGGCAGGATGTAGCCGGTCGCCGCACTGCCGGCCAACGAGAACGCGCCGCCCAGCCGGTCACCGACCTCGTAGATTGTGATATCCTGGCCGGACATCCCCGCGTCGCGGATGAGATACGCGGCGGCTGCCAGTCCGCCGAAGCCGCCACCGACGATATGCGCCTTCATCTGCCTTCTCCCCGTTGCGCCCTCCGACCACCCGGGAATCACCCCGCCAGATCCGGCTCAGGCAATTAAGGATCTGAGCCTGGAGCCTGGCGAATAAGAAGGTAGCGGGAGAGCGGCAATGCTCCATCAGATCTTGCCTGGCAGTACAACGTTGAGGTGGCTAATCAGTTCGGCGCGCTCTTGATCTGTCATTGTCGCCTCATGGTTCCAAGCGCGAGGCCCCGTCATGCCCTTCAGGATCGCGTTTACGCCGATGTTGCCGACCGTCACCCTGATGCGGCGGTGATCGTGCCGCCGCGTTCCACGGCGGCGCTGAGTGACAAGGCTGCGACCATGCAGACGCAGCGCGACCGTCATATCCAGTGCATCGCCGAGTGGAGCCGCATGGCCTGGCAGAAAGCCTCAGACTACAATCGGCGCGCCAAAGTCGAGGCGGCGATCGGGCGATGGAAACAGGTGATCGGCAACGGGCGACCGAGCACGCGAGGGAGGGTGCGCGCACGTATCGAAGTCACCGTGGCGGTCTATGTCCTCAACCGCATGCTGCAGCTGAGACGCCCGGGCTATGTTCGCATCGTCTGACCTTGAACGGTGATTGGGGTCGTCGCGCACCATCTCTGATCCCTGCACCACGCCGACGCAGGCGGGAGGCAGACACTACGCTCCGCCATTTCCATCGAAAGCACCCCGCTGTATCCTGGCTAATCGCGACGACGCGTGCCGAGGGCGGCCCCACCGGTCTGCACTCGCAATTCGGGGCTCCTGTCAGGGGAGGATTTCGGTGAGAAATCGACCGATACGAAAGGCGATCGCGCTTGCCGCTACAGGCGCCCTGCTTTCGGGCGAGCCGCTTTCCGCCAATGCTCAAGACGAGATCGACCTGATGCTGCGGCGGGGTCAAGTTCCGCCTGATATGATGCACGAGCACGGTTACTCGGACTTCACGGACCCCCTTGGGAGGTTCCTGGATCTGCTGGCGGCTGGGGCGTTCGTCCAAGCAAGATCGATTCAGCCAGACGCTTGTGCGACTTGGTTGGCGACGCGGCAGAATTCACCTCTGACCGGTAAGTTCTGGGTATGGAACACTGAGATTAACCTCGATACGCTGTGTGCACACCGCTAACCAGTTTCTGCTGGCCCTGCCGCGCCGCGCCCACCGGACGATAGCTGAAAGGCACGCCGTGGCAGGATCGACCGGCAGGATGAAGTTTGCCGGGGTTGATCCGGGGTCGACGTCGCGCCGCGCCGCCACGGTGAGACGTATTCGGCCAGGCGAGAGCGGCATCCGGTGTACCCGAGGCGCGTGATCTCATCGTGCAGCCAGCGGATCTTCGTAACACCTTCGGCCCAGCGTTGCGCGAGGTGGGCATGGTAGAGGGACGGACTGGACGGTTTCGGCGCCATCACGTTGCGCTCCGGCAGTCGGTCGAGCCGGACCCACTTGTCGACGCGCTTGCGGCTGAGACCCGACATCCTCACGATGTCCGCGACCGTGCGACCTCTGCTGTAGAGTGTCCGGACCTGGGTGAACTGCTCGTGGAGGGCCCCGGAATGAGCCGCCTCGGACGCCTCCTCGTGGTCCAGCTTTTCCCCACACAGTGGTCGTTTCTCGGAGCGTCGGACGGGCTGATGCTGGCGGCTCATCTGCTTCTCCAGTTTCTCTCGCAGGCTGTCGGTCAGATGGAAACGATCTGCCACCTGCCGGGCCCGCGGCGCACCCCGTCTGGCGCCTTCTGCGTAGAGGCCATGCCGGTCACGGCAAATGATCTCGATGCCGGGATGGCTGTCCTTTGGAAAGGGCAAAGAAGTTCTGGGTCATCCATGACTATCTGGGTTCGGACAGTTCATGGACAAAAGCAACCCTGCACCAACTCTGACGCAGATCCCTTTTAAGGGACTACTCTGACACCAGTACCGCCCGGCCCAGGGAATCTCAGGCAACAGCATGAGAGAGAGCCAGCGCAGGCCGCTCGCCTTGACGAATTGACCGCCCGAAGAGCGCACCGGATCCCGGTAAATACCACGCGCTTTGATCCGCGCTCCCCATCGCCGTTCAATGGTGTCATCGAGGCCGATCACGACCGGCTCGTCGTCGGTGACGAAGGGATCGACAAGCAGGCGGAACAGGCGGCGTGACAGCCACCGGCCAGACCATATGTTACGGTTGAGACAAGCGCTCCCGTCCCCAGGACCAGCACATGCCGCCAGGTCGGCGCGGTGAACGCGGCTCTGAAACGTTCCATCTGCGCAGCCAACTCGCTCGGCGCGTCGCGTCCACTTGCGTCCGGCATGCACCACCCCTGATCGATGCTTCGGGGGAGACTCGACGATTTCGGGGCCGATGCGAATCCGCTACAACATCACGTTCGATTCAATCACGCAGGATTCAACTCAGTTCAACACGCTAAAATAGAGATCCGCGGGGTCTCCCACCGAGTCATCGCCTGCCAACGACGATCCAACCGTTCCGTGGAAAATGGCCAAAGTCGAGCTTAGCAAACCCCGTTTCCTGTCCAATGGATGGGGACCCCCTCACCTCAGAGGTCCTGATCAGAAAAGGATCTACGCACAAAGTAGTACCCTTGCCAAACGAAAGGTTTAGAGTCTCCGCTACCTAACGGTAGCCGATCCGTCCCTTCGAACAATATCTTATTTGGCCATTACTGCTATTTTCCCCACTGTTCCTCCCTCGGCCGGTTTTGCTGTTCCCGCCGGCCTACTCTGTCCCGTCGACGTTCGACGGGACCCTTTGTGCCGCGGCCAGAGGCGATGAATGGGTTTTTGAGCGGCATGCCGCGCTGAATTTGCTCGAATTCCACGGGACTAATTCGGATCTTGGCAAGAATTGATTTCAAAGAGTCAAAATCACTGTGCAGAGGTACTAGTCCATCCTCATTCATGTCACGATCTCCTCTGCTGCCTGTGTTCTATGCCCTTCCGGGCTTCATTGCTGTAATCCAGCAGAATTGGGCTTTGGCGAAGCACATTGGAAATGGCCTCCCGATGTAGGCAATTTGCTTCACCGTCTTCAGCCTGATCCAATTTGGCTGGCGCGATCACTCAGACCTCGGCCACATCTTTCAATGTTCATTGTCGAGAACCTGGTACACCACGGCCATTTCGTCGGTATCCGCGAAGACGCGATTAGATCGAGCGGAAGGTAATCAGACGACATGACCGAACAAGGCGTAGGATCAAGATGAATGCTATCGTTGTCGTCGCTCTGAAGCGGCCCTATACTTTCGTCGTACTTGCGATCCTGATCCTGCTATTCGGCGCGATGGCGGTGTTCAAGACCCCGACCGACATCTTTCCGCCCATCAAGATCCCCGTTGTGGCGGTGGTCTGGACCTATAGCGGGCTGATGCCCTCCGATATGTCGGGCCGCGTTGTGTATTATTATGAGCGCGCCCTGACTACGACAGTCGGCAACATCGAGCACATCGAGAGCCAGTCGCTATACGGCAGCGGCATCGTCAAGATCTTCTTCCAGCCCGGAACCGACGTGGCGGCCGCCCAGGCGCAGGTCACCGCCACGTCGCAGACCGTCATTAAGCAGCTTCCGGCCGGGATCACGCCACCGCAGGTGCTGGTGTTCGACGCATCCTCCGTGCCGGTACTCGATCTGCAGATCGCCGCCGACAACATGACGCCGTCCGACATCTACAACGTAGCGTCCAACCTGATCCGCCCGGCCCTGGTGTCGGTCCCGGGCGTCGCCATACCGGCGCCCTATGGCGGCACCCAGGCGGATATCGAGGTCGACCTCGATCAGACCAAATTGCTGGAGCATGGCCTTTCCGCCACCGATGTGGGCCATGCGCTGGGGACCCAGAACATCGTGCTGCCGGCCGGCGATCAGAAGATCGGCGCCATCGATTACATGGTCGCGACCAATGCGACACCGATCGCCATCGACAGCTTCAACAACATACCGATCAAGCAGGTCGGCGATGCTGTCGTCTACTTGCGCGACGTGGCCTATGTCCATCGCGGTGGCCCGCCTCAGCAGAACGTGGTGCTGGTGAAAGGGCAGCAGTCGATCCTGCTCGAGATCCTCAAGAGCGGCGACGCCTCGACGCTGGAAGTCGTCAGCGGCGTGCGGGCCAAGCTTCCGGGATTGCTCAGGACGCTGCCGCCCGGCGTGACGATCACCCCGCTCAATGACGCCTCGACCTTCGTGCGCGCCTCGATCGATGACGTGGTGCAGGAAATGGTGACTGCCGCGTTCCTGGCCGGCATCACCGTCCTGCTGTTCGTCGGCAGCTGGCGCTCGACCCTCATCGTCGCTACCTCTATTCCGCTTTCAATCCTGAGCTCGATCCTGGCGCTGTCCTGGCTCGGCCAAACGATCAACGTCATGACCCTGGGCGGCCTCGCACTGGCCGTCGGCATCCTGGTCGACGATGCCACGGTGATGATCGAGAACATCAACACCCACCTGGAGGAGGCGGACGCCGACGGCGACCACAAGAGTCTGGAGGACGCGATCATCGACGCGGCAAACCAGATCGTCGTGCCGACCTTCGTCTCCACCTTGTGCATCTGCATCGTCTGGCTGCCGCTGCTGCAACTCGGCGGCGTCGCGGGCTACCTGTTCCTGCCGCTCGCCGAAGCAATCATCTTCGCGATGATCGCTTCCTTCATCTTGTCGCGCACCTTGACGCCGACCATGGCTGCCTGGCTGCTGCGCGGCCAGGTCGCGGCGCAGCACAAGCCGGCGCCGGAACGTCCGGGCCTTTTCACCCGATTCCAGGCCGGATTCGACGCGCGCTTTGAGCACTTCCGGAACCGCTACCGCGCCATGCTCGAAACGATCACCGCGCGCCGGAAGCGTTTCGTTACGCTGTATCTCGGCGCGGCCCTGGCGTCGCTGCTGCTGTTGCTGTTTGCCGGGCAGGACTTCTTCCCCAGCATCAAATCGGGCGAGATCGATCTGCACATGCGCGCGCCGATCGGCACCCGGATCGAGGAAGCCGGCAAGACCGCCGTGCTGGTGGACCAGCAGATCCGCGACCTGCTGCCCGGCCACGTGGTGGGCACGCTGGTGAACTGCGGCCTGCCGGTGAGCGGGATCAACCAAGCCTACTCCAGCACCGGCACCGTCGGCAGTCAGGACTGCGACATCACGATCTCGCTCGACGACCAGGCCGCGCCCGTTGATCGCTATCGCCGGATCCTGCGGACAGGCCTGACGGACCGGTTTCCGGGCACCGATTTCAGCTTCCTGCCGGGCGACATCACGGCGAAGATCCTGAACTTCGGCCTGCCCTCGCCGATCGACGTCCAGGTCAGCGGCCGCGATCTCGACACCAACTTCGCCTATGCCACCAAGCTGACCGCACGCCTGAAGCAGATCGCCGGCATCGCCGACGTCCGCATTCAGCAGGTCATGGGCCAGCCGACCCTTCTGCTGTCATCCCGGCGAACCTTCGCCTTGGGCACCGGCCTGACCGAATCGGACATCGCCGACAACGCCCTCGCCGTCCTGTCGGGCAGCGGTCAGGTCGCACCGACCTACTGGCTCGACACAGCGAATGGCATCTCGCACCTGGTCAACATCCAGACGCCGCAGGATCAGCTCAAGAGCATCAACGACCTTGAAACCATCACGGTCGACAAAGGCGACGGCAATCCGGCCAACGTCCAGCCGCAGCTCGTCGGCGGCCTGTCCACCATCACGCAGACCGGCACGCCGGGGCTCGTTTCGCACTACGCGATCATGCCGGTGATCGACATCTACGCCAGCGTGGAGGGACGTGATCTCGGCGCAGTCAGCAACGCGGTCGCGCGGATCATCAAGGACATGCAATCCAGCCTGCCGCACGGCGCCTCGGTCACCATCAACGGCCAGTCGACGACGATGCACTCCGCCTACGCCCAGCTGCTCGCCGGTCTGGCCCTGTCGATCGTGCTGATCTATCTGGTGATCGTCGTCAACTTCCAGTCCTGGCTCGACCCGTTCATCATCATCAGCGCCTTGCCGGCGGCGCTGGGCGGTATCGCCTGGAGCCTGTTCCTGACCAACACCACGCTGTCCGTTCCGGCGCTGACCGGGGCGATCATGTGCATGGGAACCGCGACAGCGAACACCATCCTGGTGGTTGCCTTCGCGCGCGATCATCTGAGGGAAAACGGCAACCCGGTGGGATCGGCGATCGAGGCGGGATACGCCCGCATCCGGCCGGTGCTGATGACGGCCTTGGCCATGATCGTCGGCATGCTGCCGATGTCGTTCAGCAACACGCAGAACGCCCCGCTCGGCCGCGCGGTGATCGGCGGTCTGCTGGTCGCCACGGTTACCACCTTGCTCTTCGTGCCCTGTGTCTTCGCCATCCTGCATGGCGGCAAGAGCAGCCAACCGAAGCTGGCACACGAGGGAGAAGCCGCATGACCGACAAGGGCGCAAGAGCAACGTCCGCACATCGCGGAACTCTGTTGGTGCTCATCGGTGTCGTTGTCGCCGGCGGGCTCGCCGCCTACGGGATCTGGTCCCGCAGCGACACGGTCGCCGCCTTGCAGAACACCGCGGAGGATGCATCGCTCCCCAGGGTCCAGCTGGTATCGCCCAAACCCGGTCCGCCGCAGCGCACGCTGACCTTGCCGGGCAACATAGAGGCCTGGTACCAGGCACCGATTTACGCCCAGGTCAGTGGCTATGTGTCCCACTGGTACAAGGATTATGGCGCGCAGGTGAAGGCCGGCGATGTGCTCGCGACCATCGACACCCCCGGGCTGGATGCCCAGTTCGCCGCGTCAAAGGCGAACCTTGCCGTGGTGGAGGCTCGTTACAAGCTGGCCGAGATCACCGCCAGACGCTGGTCGGCGCTCTCGGGCACGCAGGCGGTGTCGCAGCAGGACGTCGACGTGAAGGCGGCGGACGCCGTCGCGCAGAAGGCGCAGGTCGCCGCCTCACAGCAGGATGTCGCGCGCTACCAGGCGTTGATCGCGTTCAAGCAGCTGGTCGCGCCATTCGACGGCGTGGTGACCGCAAGGCGCACGAATGTGGGTGACTACGTCAACGCCGCCGGCGGCGATGCGACGCTCCGCAGTGCCACGACGTCGCTGTTCCTCGTCGCGGACATCCATCAGATGCGGATCTTCGTGTCAGTGCCGCAGGAATACGCTGACGTCCTCAAGCCGGGCCTGACCGCAACGCTGACGTTGCCGCAGACCCCGGACAAGCCCGTCCCGGCGCAGTTCCTGACCACCGCCAATGCCGTCGTCACAGCCACGCGTACAATTGTCACCGAACTGACGGTGGACAACGCCAGTCGCGAGCTGTGGCCGGGCACCTACGTGACCGTCCACTTTGCGTTTCCCGGCGAGCCGAACGTATTGATCCTGCCCGAACAGGCGCTGCTGTTCCGCGCCCAGGGGATGCAGGTGGCGGTGCTGGACGACCAGGACCGGGTGCACCTGCAGGACGTCGTCCTTGGGCACAACCTCGACACCGATGTCCAGATCGTTTCCGGATTGAAGGCGACCGACAAAGTCGTCGGCAACCCGTCGCTCGGGCTGCTCGAAGGACAGCAGGTCAAGACCGTGCAACCGGTCGCGGGCTATCAGCCGGGTCAAGGCAGCACGCCCGCCCCACCGGTCGCCCGTCCCCCGGCGGGGTCGACGACGCCTGGCGGGTCCGCGTCACGGAAGGCGCAACCGGTCGCCCCGACGGGACCCGCCACGACCGCCGCCTCTGCGATGATCGACAGGGATCAGGTCGCCGGACCTCAGGATGGGCCGAAGCCGGACGCGGGACGGTCGCGGTGACCGGGGCCAACCACCGGTTGGGCTTATGGCGCTTCGCTGGCCACGCCCAGTCGGCCCTGAAACTGACAGCTCCGGTCCTGGCGGCTCTGTCCGGCCTCTGCGGCTGCGACCTCGCCCCAGCGTATCGGCCGCCGCAGTACATCCTGCCGGCGGACTATCAAGGATCCCGGCCCTTCAAGGTCGCCCACCCGCTCGACACAATGCCGCGCGGCCCGTGGTGGGAGCGGTTCGACGAACCCCTGCTCAACCAGCTCGAGCAGCAACTGACCGCAGAAAACCCCGATCTCGCCGCCCTGGCCGAACAATACACGCAGGCCCGCGACCTTGCCGCCGAGGCGCGGTCCGGCCTGTTCCCGCAAGTGACCGCCAACGGACTTCTTTCCGACAACAAGCAGTCCCGGCACAGGCTGTTCCGGAACCCGAACAGCACCTTGCCCCTTCGGGCGGCCAGCAACGAGATCCTGGCCGGGGCGTCATGGGAGCCCGATTTTTGGAGCGAGATTCGCAATCGCACGCGCGTCCAGAAGCGCCTCGCCCAGTCGAGCGCCGCGGCGCTGGCAGTCGCTCGATTGAGCCTTCAGGCCGAGCTGGCCGACGACTACATCGCGTTGCGCGGGCTCGACAGGCAGCTGGCGATCTACCGCGCATCGATCACGTATTACGAGCAGGCGGTCCGCATCACGATGCAACGGCTGCAGGGCCGCATCGCCTCGGCGCTCGACGTGGCACGCGCTCGGGGCCAACTGGCCTCGACCCAGGCGTTGCTGAACGGCGTTCTCTCCACCCGTGCCGTTCTCCAGCACGCGATCGCCGTCCTCGTCGGCACCAATCCGAGCAGTTTCTCCATTCCTGAGGTGGCGGCTGAGCGGCTGACCCCGCCGGCCGTGCCGGTGGATGTGCCATCCAGCCTGCTTCAGCGCCGGCCGGATATCGCCAGCGCCGAACGGCAGATGGCATCGGCGAACGCCGGGATCGGCGTCTCGCGCGCGGCCTTCTATCCCAACATCACCCTCAGCGCCAATGCTGGTTTCCAGGATACAGGTTTCGACCTCCTCAGTCTGCCGAACAGCCTCTGGATGATCGGCGCTGGAGCCATGCTGCCGCTCTTCGAGGGGGGCCTGCGTCGGGCGGAACTGCAACGGAGTTGGTCGCAGTACGCGCAAGCGCGCGACAACTACCGCTCGACCGTGCTGTTGGCATTTCAGGAGGTGGAGGATGGTCTGGCGCTGACGGCGGATCTGAAGGCGCAGGCACAGCAGCAATCCCAAGCCGTCACCGAGGCCGGCAAGGCGCAGGCCCTGACGCTGCAGCTCTATGTCGGTGGCCTGACCAACTATCTCGACGTCGTCGTGGCACAGCAGACCGAGCTGACCGCGCGCACCGCCGAGGTTCAGGTCGAGGTGAGCCGTCTGCAGGCGTCCGTCGGCCTCATCCGCGCGCTGGGCGGCGGCTGGAGCACGGCCGAACTCCCGACTGAGGACGGGGTGCTGCCGTTCGCACCGCTGGACGTTGCGGGCGATGATCGCCAGGCGCGACCGGGCGGGACCGAGCCGGGTGTGGAAGACGCATCCGGGCCGCCCTGATGGGTGGGCCGCGCTGGTTTCGTCAGCCCTCGCGCGATTCTTTGGTGGTGGCAAACGATGCGAGTTCCCGCGTAGTAGCGCGACTGCCGCAAGTTTTGAGGTCAGGCGGGCGTTGGTGCACTTGCCGGTGGAGTTCCAGATCGCCCCGGTCCCGGTCCGTCATTTGAGGGCGCGCCGGCGACGGTCAGAATTCGGGCGTCCGGCCGCCAGCATCCGGTTCAAGACCGTCACGCCGCGCGCCAACCGTGCCAGTTGCTCGACAGCGCGATCCGGCTGAGCAGGATCCGCTCTGGTGCGTCGACCACCTGGGTCCCTACCGACAAGTGCACCAACGCCGATGCGCCCCGAATTTGAATGGGAAGGTGCGGCGGCGCCGGTCCTGCCGTCGATACGCAGCACGGCTTATGGTGTCGTCAACCAGTTGCGCGACCCGGCGATCCATGAGGACGACGGCGTGACGTATCTGCTGTATGCTGTCGGCGGCGAGGCGGGGATCGCGATCGCGCGGGTTGACTTTTGACGCGGCGACGGTGACGCCGCATTGAGATTTCACCAGAAAAATCAGAACCATTGCAAACGGGGGAAACAACAATGGCACGCCTGGCAGGACGCAAGATCATCATAACGGGCGGCGCTTCGGGTATCGGGCGGGCAACGGCGCGGTTGTTCAGGCAAGAAGGCGCGGCGGTCGCGATCCTCGACCGCTCCGACAACGCCGCCAAGGCCGTCGCCGAGGAGATCGGCGCGGTCGCATTCGGCTGCGACGTGGCCGATCCGGCATCGGTCGCCGCCGCGGTCAGCCAGGCGGCCGAGGCCATGGGCGGGCTGGACGGCGTGGTCAACGCCGCTGGCATCCTGGCTGAGACCGGCATCGCCGACACGACGGCCGAGGTCTTCGCCCGCACCCTCGCAGTGAATCTGACCGGCACTTTTCTGGTGATCCAGGCCGCCGCGCCGTTGATGCGGAAGGAAGGCAGGGGGACGATCGTCAACATCGCCTCAGGCGTCGGGCTGATGCCGACCGGGCCGGGCAGCATCGCCTATGTCGCCTCCAAGGGCGGGGTCATCGCAATGACCAAGTCCGCGGCGATGGAGCTCGCACCTGTCATCCGCGTAAACTCGGTGTGCCCGGGGGCGGTGGAGACGGCGATGACCGCGGCCCACATCCGCACCGAAGCGGGCGATCCCAACCCCGCTATCACGGCCCGCTATGCACTGGCCCGCCACGCTCAGCCGGAGGAGCTGGCAGCGGCGATCCTGTTCCTGACGTCGGACGAGTCGTCGTTCACGACCGGGATCGCGCTGCCGGTGGATGGCGGTCGGACGTTTCACTGAGCGAGCGAGCTGTCACGCGGCGTAGTAGCCGCCGTCGATCATATGCGAGGCGCCGTTCATGAACGACGCCCTGTCCGAGCACATCCAGACGACGGCCTCGGCGATCTCCTCTGAGACGCCCATCTGGTTCATCGGCACCCTGGCCATCAGTGCGTCGTAGCGAATACACACAATTCCTCGGTCGTCGGCGTCGTGATGTAGCCGGAATCGACTCAGTTCACGCGGATATTGCGCCCGCTGGTCGAGACCACGCTTGCGCATAGCTCGTTCCGGCAGCGGTGTTCTCGATGGGGCAGTTCGCTAGAGCAACATCAGCCTGACTGGACCAGTCCGGCTGATAAAGTTGCTCGTGAAAACAATGGTCTAGAGCATGCTGACTGTTTCCAGTCAGCATGCTCTAGACATCGTCGAGCAGCCGTACGGCGGCACAGCCACGTGGCGAGACGCCAGGGGAACGTGTCAATCAAACACAGAGCAAGTTTAGCGCGGCCGGATCAGGACGTAGTGCATCGTGAAGTTGAAATCGATCGGCTCCTTGGTCCCGTAGGGTAGCGCGGGGATCTGCTGGTCCCGGAACAGGGCCAGCAAAGCGAGATCCAGCCACATCGATCCAGATTTTCCAACCAACTCGACCATTTTGACGCGCCCGTTCGGCTCCGCGACGACGTGAACCTTCGCATCGCCTTCCTCAGCGTCCCGACGCGCCTGTTCGGGATAATAGGCGTGATCGGCCACCCACCGGCTCAAGG
>JAQGHW010000740.1 GCA_028291505.1 Rhodopila sp.
GATCGCGCGAAGCGCCATTTTTCGATCTCCGCGAACTCTGGGAGCTCCGAGCACTCCGTGTTAAAGCTTGATTGCTTTCCTGCTTGCCCGCTTGCTTGCGATACCAGCGGCCCGCCAATTCGACGAAGCATCGATACCTTGGGCCGACGATCTGTTCACACGTCTGTGAAAGGCCCCGAATTCGCTTCCAGCCCCTCAAAAGAGGGAATGATATTCTGCCGTCGGGTCGACCCGCGGGACGGACCGACAAAAAGCGTCCCCCGGGCATAATGCGCGGAGCGTAACGGCCTCGGCGTGCGTGAAGTGCCCAACAAATCAAGGCAGAAACTGCCGACGGAGGAAACAACATGTTCGAGATCGGAGTCTTTCATAATGGCGCGTCGAGTCTTCCGGTAGTCGTTACCAAGGACGGAGTAGCGGTAAACGACGGCTCGCTCGCCGAAGTACACAAAGCGGCGCAGGAGGTTCTGGTCAACCAGATCCGCCAGGGCATCCTGGCCGAAAAACTCGGTTTCCAGTCGTTCTGGCTCACCGAACACCATTTTCAGCCCGAAGGCGCGGAAATGAGCCCGAACCCCCTCTTCACCCAAATGGCCATCGCCGCCCAAACCACCAAAATCCGGCTCGGGCAATGCGCCAACATCGTCGTCTGGCACCACCCGGTGCGCATCGCCGAACAGATCGCGCAGCTCGATGTGATCAGCGGCGGCCGGGTGGAATGCGGCATGGGCCGCGGCTATCAACCGCGTGAGAACGAGACCCTCGGCCGGCCATACGGCTCGACCATCCAGGACCAGGAACGTAACCGCAAGGCCTTCGAGGAAGTCGTCGCGATCATCCAAAAGTGCTGGACAGAACCATCATTCTCCCACCGCGGCGAGAACTTCTCCATCCCGCCGACCTACACCAAGTGGAACCACAAGCAGACCATCGCGTACTTCGGCATGGACAAGGTCGAGCGCCGGCTGGAAGACGTGATCGCGATCGGTGCACCCGATATGTATTCCGCCGGCAACCCGGTGCAGGCGACAACGACGACCCTGAAAGAGTTGCAGGTGTTTCCTCAGCCGTTGCAAAAGCCGCATCCGCAGATCTGGGAGCCGCTGACCAGCCCCCGCTCGATCAAATGGGCCGCGGAACACGGCATCAACGGCGTGTTCATCGTCGAGCCGAACGACCGCCTGAAGAAGAACATCGACATGTACTATGAAGCAGCCGACAAAGCCGGCTGGCCGGACATGCTGAATCGGGGAAAATTCAAGTACGGCTGGGATGCGCAAAAGCGCCGCGGCATCATGACCAGTCGATACATTCACATCACCACGCCTGGCAAGGAGAAGCAGGCGATGGAGCGGGCCGCCCGCGCCATGGAGTTGCAGTTCGACTACTACGGTCCATTCGGCTTCGGCGCCGTCGTGGCGCGCCTGGACGAACCAATGTTCGACCTCAACAAACGGGTCACCGCGGAGATGCTGCGTGAGCGTGAGATCGCCATCCAGGGCTCCAAGCAGTTCGTCATCGACAAGATCATGAAGATGAAGAAAGAAATCGGATACGACGATTTCTGCTTCCTCGGCTGGTTCGAGCTCGGCGGCTTCGAAGGCCGTGAGATCGAGGACCAGATGCAGCTTTTCGCCGAGGAGGTGATGCCGGTGATCGCCCGCGAATGCGGCGGCAAAGTGGAACTGCCGGAGCGCGGCATCAACTACGCGTCCTGACCCGGGCAGGCAGCCATAATCGGCTGCCCGCCGTTTCATTGCCTATAAGAAAATGGGGAACCAAGATGGCAAGCAAGCAGAGCAACCAACTCGTTACATTGTACAAAGGCTGGATCGCGGCACTGGGCGACAATCCGGAGATGCCGCTGGATGAGCTTCGGGCAATGTTCGAGCACTGGGGCGACGTGACCGCCGAACCACGCGGCGTAGATTACATCGAGACCGATGCCGCCGGCATACCGGCGCTCTGGGCCGTTCCGAAGGGCTGCGCGCAAGACCGCGTGCTGCTTTGCTCGCATGGCGGCGGTTACGTCACCGGATCGATGTACACCCATCGCAAGGTCTACGGACATCTTGCGAAAACCGTCGGCTGCCGGGCGCTGATCGTGCACTATGGACGTGCGCCGGAAAACCCGCATCCGGGTCCGGTGAATGATATGGCAAAGGTTTATGGCTGGCTGCTCGACCAGGGCATCACGCCTGAGCACATCGCGCTCACCGGCGATTCGGCCGGCGGCGCGTTGGCCATCACCACCTTGCTGCAGCTGCGCAAGCTCGGCCTCCCGCTGCCCGCGGCAACCATGCCGCTATCCCCCTGGCTCGACATGGACGGGGCCGGCACGACCTTCGAGACCAACAAGCAGCGGGATGTGCTGGTCTCGCGGGAAATCATCCAGAGCATGGCGGCAACGTTCCTTGGGGAGAACGGTGACCGGCACCACCCGCTCGCCAACCCGTTGCACGCCGAACTGCGCGGGCTTCCGCCGGCCTACATCCAGGTGGGCAGTTATGAAACTCTGCTGGACGACAGTCGCAATCTGGCCGAGGCGCTACGACGGGCCGACGGGGAGGTGAAACTGGAAGTCTACCCCGAAATGCAGCACGTCTTCCATTTCCTGGCCGGCGTCGCCCCCGAAGCCGACGAAGCCATCGGCAAACTCGCCGCCTGGGTCCGCCCCAGGCTCGGCCTGCATTAAGCCGCGACCCAAGGGGGGACGGAGCCTCGCCTGGCTATCCGGGGCTCCCACCACCAGGTCCTCCCGCCTACTCGATCGCCGCCGCCGACTTCGCCAGCTCACGCAGCACGAACTTCTGGATCTTCCCCGTCGACGTCCTGGGAATGTCACGGAAAACAAACGTCTTCGGCACCTTGAACCGAGCCATATGCTCCCGGCAAAAATCCCGCAACTCATCCGCCGTCACCGAAGCCCCAACCTTCAGTTCGATGAACGCACACGGCGCCTCGCCCCACTTTTCATCCGGCTGCGCCACAACAGCCGCACTCAGCACCGCCGGGTGCCGATACAGCGTCTCCTCCACCTCAATGGACGAAATATTCTCCCCGCCGGAGATGATCACGTCCTTCGACCGATCCCGTATCTTCGCATACCCGTCCGCCTGCATCACCGCCAGGTCGCCGGTATGAAACCACCCACCGGCAAAAGCCTGCTCCGTAGCCGATGGATTGCTCAAATACCCCTTCATCGTGATATTGCCACGAAACATGATCTCGCCCATCGTTTCGCCATCCCACGGAACCGGCTGCATCGTCGCCGGGTCCAGCACCGTCATCGCCTCCTGCAGCGGTGTCCGCACCCCCTGCCGCCCGTTCCGTTCCGCCCTGCGGTCAATCGGCATAAACCCCCACGCCTCATGCTTCGAGCACACACCAGCCGGCCCATAAACCTCGGTCAGCCCGTACACGTGGGTCAGTTCGATGCCGATCTTTTCCGCTCCTTCGATGATCGCCGCGGGCGGCGCCGCACCAGCCACCTGCCCGGCGATCCGATGCCCGATGCCCGCCCGCAATTCCGCCGGCGCATTGATCAGCATCGAGTAGACGATCGGCGCACCGCACATATGCGTCACCCCGTGGTCCCGAATGGCATCGAGCATCGCTTTCGCCTCCACCCGGCGCAGACACACGTTCACCCCAGCCCGCTCCGCCATCGTCCACGGGAAGCACCAGCCGTTGCAGTGAAACATTGGCAGCGTCCACAGATACACCGCATGGTGCGGCATACCCCAATTGAGAATGTTGCTGACCGCGTTCAAATGTGCCCCCCGATGGTGCGTCACCACGCCCTTCGGATCGCCGGTCGTGCCTGAAGTATAGTTCAGCGCGATCGCGTCCCACTCGTCGCCGGGATTCTGCCAGGCATACTCAGGATCACCCCCGGCCAGAAACGCTTCATAGTCCATCTCGCCCAGCAACGTGCCACCGGACCACGCCGGATCGTCGATATCGATCACCAGCGGCTTGTCGTCCAGCAGCGCCAGTGCCGCCTCGATAACCGGCGAGAACTCCCGGTCGGTCAGCAAGACCTTCGCCGCACCATGCCGCAACTGAAACGCCAGCGCCGCCGCATCCAGCCGCGTATTCAGCGTATTCAGCACCGCGCCGCACATCGGCACCCCGAACGCCGCCTCGTACATCGGCGGAGTATTGGGCGCCATGATCGAAACGGTGTCGTTCTTGCCGATGCCCCGCCGAGACAACGCCGAGGCCAGCCGCCGGCACCGCGCATAGGTCTGCTTCCAGGTCCACCGCTGGGCGCCATGCACGACAGACAATTTGTCAGGATAGACGTACGCCGCCCGCTCGATGAAAGTCAGCGGCGTCAGCGGGGCGTAATTGGCCTGGTTCTTCGGCAACTCGTCGAATGGGCTGATCATGACGATGTCTCCCTGGCACGATCCCGCTATACCGGGTTCTGAATCACCCGACATAATGCTCGGCCGAACCGGCTGCAATCGGTCGGTGATGCGCCCGGCGGCAAGCCGACCCCAGACGACCGGACTCAAAGCCGCTTGCGGACCAGATCCACCCGGCTGACCCCCCGCCCGGACGCGGCGACCGGCTTTTCCAGTCCCAGACAGCGACCGGGCGGATCGATGACGAACAGCGCCTGGATGACAATCAGGTATCCATAAGTCCACGGCCACTCGTTTGGCGCGGAATACAGCCCCACCCACAGGTTCAGCGCCAACAGCAATCCCAACCCGGCGAACACCCTGGTGAAGATCCCCAACATCAGCGACACGCCGATCAGCACCTCCAGCAGGTAAAGCAACGGCCCGAATACCGAGATATTTGGCAGCACCAGCCGATCCACCATCGCCGCCTGCAGCGGGATCGAGGCGTGCGCCACAATCTGCTTCATCCAGAACACCAACCCGTCATAGTTCGGCGGGATCTTCCACAGCGACTGTTGCCACCACATCGTGCCCATGATCAGGCGCAGCAACCAGATGCCGACGTTCCGGGCCGAACGCTGCGCCGGTTCCCGCTGCCAAGCGGAGAAAGCAATCGCAAAACCCGCCAGCAGCAGCACCCAGTACACCGCCGTCGGCCAGATCGGATTGGTCAGGAACACCAGCAGGTCGCTGACAGGATTGGGTTCCGCCTTCATGGCGCTTTCCTCCAGGCGCGGGCTGTTGCAACGATCAGATCCAGCGCGTCATGCGCCCCATTCGCCTCACCCTTTTCAAAATCACCATCTACCCGAGCCATCTGGTTCGTAACATGAGCAAAACAGACAACCGGCCGCTCCCGAGCCTGGGCGAAGGCATACAGCGCGGCCGCCTCCATTTCCACCGCCAGCACGCCGTGGCCGCGGGCAGCCGCGATCGCCGCCTCGGTTTCACGGAACGGCGCGTCCGTGGTCCAGGTGGCGCCCTGACGAACCGGCGGCCGATGGTCACCGATTCCCGCAGCGATTTTGGCGATCAGCCTGACATCAGCAGCAGCGAACGGCGCGGCCGGAAGATAGTGCAAGCTCGTGCCTTCATCGCGCAGCGCTCGGTCGATCAGCACGAAATACGGCGGCGGCCCAGCCGGCATGATCTGCCCGGACGACGTGATACTGATCAGCAGCCGACAGCCCGAGGCAAACATCTGTTCCGCCACCAGCACCGCAAACGGGGCCCCGACCGCGCAGCCAACGACCCCAAACGTTTCGCCCCCGTGGGCAATGTCATACATCTCGGTATGATAACAAGCCCAGAACGCATTGCGCCGCGCGAGGCCGCTCGCAACCCCGGCACGCACGATATCGCCGTCGGGGTCGAGAATGCATATCTGCGGCACCGACCCCACCCGAACGTTTAGCTGCCGGCGTGCCTCCCGCAGCAGGTTTTCCGGTTGAAAGACCGACGCAGCAGTGTAGTCCTTGGCACGCAGCAGTGGCGCGTCGCGCGGCAACCGGGGGTCTTCGCCCTCAATTCCCATAAACCACCCCCGGCAGCCACATCGTCAGCGCCGGCACATACGTAATGATCCCCAGCACGATCAGCAGCAGGATCAGGAACGGCAAAATCCCCCGGATCACCTCCCCGATCGGCGCGTCGGAGATCGTCGACAGCACATAAAGATTGAGCCCGACCGGTGGATGGATCAGCGCGATCTCCATATTATGCGTGAAGATGATGGAGAAATGCACCGGATCGACCCCCAGCGGGATCAGTGCCGGCGCCAGGATCGGAATTACCAGCAGCAGCGCCGCCACCACCTCCAGGAAGCACCCCAGCACCAGCAGCAGCACGTTGATCGACAGCAGGAACAGCCACGTCGGCAGGTTATGCGCCAGCACCCAGCTGACCAGTTGCGCCGGCGCCCCCGATTCCGTCATCCAGTGCCCAAACGCCAAAGCGCTGGCAACAATCAGCATGATCGTGCCCGCGCTACGCAGCGCATCGGCAATGACTGACAGCGTCTGAGTAAACCGGAATCCGCGGTAAAACACCAGGCTGACCAGCAGCGCCACGACAGCCGCCAAAGCAGCCGCCTCGGTGACCGTGACGATGCCGCCGTAAATCCCCACCAGCACGATCACCGGCACCGCCAGTGCCGGCAGCGCCCGCACCGTCACCCGCAGCCTGTCGCCGTACGGCAGCGACGGCTCCCGCGGGAAATTCCGCCGCCGGGCATCGTACCACACCCAGGCAAAGAACGCCGCCGCCTGCAGCAACCCCGGCAGAATACCCGCCAGGAACAATCTGGGCACCGACTGCTCCGCCACGATCCCGTACAGAATCAGTGCCAGGCTGGGCGGAATAACGATCCCGATCGTCCCCGACGCCCCGATCACCCCCAGCGCAAACGAGCGCGGATAGCCCTTCTCGATCATCGCCGGCAGCAGAATCGTGCCCATCGCCAGCGCCGTCGCCACCGAAGACCCGCAGATCGCCGCGAACAACGTGCACGCGACGACGGTGACCAGCCCCAGCGACCCTCTGATCCCCCCCAGCCACGCCGCCGAGACATCCACCAGCGCCTTCGCCACGCCCCCCTGGCGCATGAACGCCGCCGCCATGACGAACAGCGGCAGCGACATCAACGTCGAGGAATTCAGGTGGTCGATGATCACCTGTGCCACACCGATCATCGGCTGGCCGGACACCGCGTACAGCACCGCCGCGCAGGCGCCCAGCACCAGGAAGATCGGCATGCCGGCCGCCAGCAGGCCGAAGAACATCACCAGGAAAAGAACGGTCCACATCGGCTCAGCGGTTGGCCAGGTCAATGAGATTAGGCGCCAGTTCATGGTCCGGGATGTGATGCCCGACGCTCATGGTCGCGGGATCGAACGCAAACAAGTAACGATACAGCCGGATCAGATACCGCACCGTCATCAGTACCCCGCCCGCCGGCAGCGACGCGTAGTAGATCCACATCGGAAACTGCAGCCCGCTGGAACTCCGCTCATCCAGCAGCAGCGAGGTATCCACGATCACCCACCCGTACCAGATCATGCCGCCGCAGAAGATCAGTGCGACCACGCAGTTGAATGCCTCCAGCCAGCGCTGCCCGGCCGGGCGCACCAGCCGCAGCACCAGATCGGGCCGCACATGCCCATCGGTGCGAACCAACTGGCTGGAGATGATCATCACCCCCCAGACCACCAGGTAGACGATCACCTCCTCAGCCCAGGAAATCGCCAGCGAGGGGAAGAAATACCGCCCCAGCACCTGCACCAGGCCAACGATCATGGCGAGCGCGCCAAGAACCCCGGCCAGCGTCCGCTCGATCGTGTCCCAGAACGTGTCGGGGCGTATCGTGGCCACGCTCAGGCCGTGCCGTTCACGGATTCCTCGGACAGACGCACGACCTCCGGCGACAGTTTCGCGGAACTGGCCAGGCTCGCCACGTCAGCCTGCATCGCCTTGCGCGCGGCCGCCAAAACGCCCGGCGACGGATCGGTGAAAATCACGCCGTTATCTGCCAGCGTCTTCCGGGCACGTTCCTGCGACGCCCCGGCATTGGCCCGGTACGTGCCGATATTGGCCGCCCAAACATCCACCATGATCTTCTTGAATTCGGGAGTCAGCTTTGCCCAGAACGTCTCGCTCATCATCGGCATGTATTGCCCGACATACTGGTGATCCTGGTAAGAATACCTGACCCCAGCTTCCCACAACTTGCCCGAGGACACGCTCTCGTTGGTCGATACGAAACCATCGAACGTGCCCTGCGACAGCGCCAGCGGCACATTCGGCCACGACGTGACGTTGGGGATGCCGCCAAAGAAGTTGATGCGCCAACTGATACCAGCCCCGCCGGGACTGCGGATCTTCAGACCCTTGATGTCGTCCGTCGTCTTCAGTTGCTGCTTCGTCGTATACCAGTTCTGGAAGCCAAGATCCAGCCACGGACCAAGAATAGTCACCCGCAGCTTGGCCTCCAGCTGCTTGACCACCACCCCCCCGGGCTTCCCATCCGCCGCATGCTCGGTCGCCTCGATCGGCTGGCCGTAGAACACCGGAAGCTGGCAGAAATCGGCATCGGGAACGATCCCGGTCTGCGTCCAGCCGCCAGGCACCGCCATATCGACCTGCCCCTGCAGCAACGCCTTGGCCACGTTCAAATCGGCATAAAGCTGCCCCGACGCGAACACCTCGCTGGTAATCTTGCCGCCGGTCGCCGCCTCCACCTTCTTCAGGTAGTCCACAACCGAGACATTACGCACATGCGACGGTGCCGTATCCAGCGAACAGCGCAGCTTGATCGCCTCTTCACCCCGCGCATGGCGCAGGATCCCAAACGTTCCAACCGCCGCGACGACCGAACGGCCCAGCGTTCGGCGGGATAGGTCTTGCCCCATTAAACTACCTTTCTTTGGACGCCCCTCACGAGCAGGGAGGCCGGACTGATGGCCGGTCGGTCCCCTTGCGTCAAGAGGATGAACATATTTGCCATATATCAAAATAATAGCTGACCGTGAGAAACGCAGAAGGATAATTGCACGTCCGTCTCCCCATCGTTCAGGCTCATCCTGCCGACCCTCGCAAATCTTCTTTCACTTGCTCCTACGTCAAGCAACAATCCTTGCACTGACTGAAATTTGCAAATGTACCATAGCAGCGTCGCATCGCGTTCCGCCGCGGCCAAGGCCTCCCCTCGCTCGACAATGATGCTTTACAACGACCGCAAGAACCCGATCATCGCGCTGTTCACCGCCTCGGGCCGTTCCTGCTGCGTCCAATGCCCGCACCCCGGCAGCATCGTCGTCGCGCGCAGCCCGGGCACGAACTTCGGTAAATTAGCAATCGTTTCCGCCGCACCCGGAAATGCCAAAGTCGGGTCTCGCTCTCCGGCAACAAACAAAGCGGGCACAGTCACCCGCGCACCGGCAAACGGCGCCAGCAGCTCCCAGTTGCGGTCAATGTTGCGGTACCAGTTCAAACCACCCCGCAACCCGGTGCGGGAAAACTCCCCCGTGTAGACATCCAGATCCGCTTCGGTAAGCCAGTCCGGCAACGGCGGCGGCGCATCACCCGATCGCATCACCGCCAGAAGCCCACCAACCCGAGGAACCATTCCGAAATCATCCGCACCGCCAGTGCTGCTCTTGTACTCGCCGGAAATCCGGTACATGATCCCACGGATATAAGCCCGCACATCGTGCTCCAGTTCCGCCTCCGCCACACCAGGCGTCTGGAAATGAAGCTGATAGAACACCGAATCCGCGGTCTGCGGCATGACGCTCGTCGGACGCACGCGGCCGCGCGGGCGATACGGCACGCTCAACCCGACAACCGCGCGGAACCGATCCGGCCGCAACAACGCAGTATACCACGCCACCGGCGCACCCCAATCGTGCCCCGCGATGACAGCGGTCTCCTCCCCGAGCGCATCCAGCAACCCGACCATGTCCCCAACCAGATGCAGCATCGTATACTTCTCGATCGCCTCCGGCCGCTCGGTTTGCCCGTACCCCCGCATATCAGGCGCAACCACATGAAAGCCCGCCGCGGCAAGCGCCTCGATCTGATGCCGCCACGAATACCACGACTCCGGAAAACCGTGGCACAGCACCACCAGCGGGCCGCTGCCCTTCTCCGCCAGATGCATCCGAATGCCATTGGTCTCGATGAACCGATGCGTGATCCCGTTCATGTCAGCCGTGCCTCCCTGATCAGAGTCAATACCATCGCCAAACACGTTACGGAGGCAGAAACCTCTGGCTGACCGCCTGAAACGGTTCCAGTGCCTCACAGCGTGCCGCATGCGCCGCAAGTCCCGGCCATTGCCACAACGCGAACAACCCAGCATGAGCCTCCACGGTGAACCTAACCGCGCAGGCAACCGCGATATCCGCATGGCTGATCGCACCGCCGAACCAGAACGGACCGGCCCGATCCGCCCGATCCGCCTCCAGCGCATTCAACACCGACGTTATTTGCGCGACACAACGATCGACCCACCGCTGGGAAACCTGCTGGTGCAGCACACGCTCATAAACCAGGCTGACCGATTTGTCGGCGAGCCCGGTGCCAAGCGCACAAATCCGCAAAACCTGACGGCGCGCCGGCCCGCCGCCCGCGATCAGCGCCCCGGATTCCCCCGCCACCTCATCGAGGTGATCCAGGATCGTTACACTGTCCACCAGGACCTCGCCGTCATCCAGCACCAGGGTCGGGACACGCCGCAGCGGGTTGTAAGCCGCGATCTGCTCCGCATCGCCAAAGGTCGACCAAGGCCGATGCTCGAAATCAATGCCATACAGCCGCATCGCGATTGCCACCCTGCGCACGAATGGAGAATCATATTGCCCGATCAGGATCATCCGCGATCTCCCCCAAACCAGCCTAAGGCAAAGCCGGCCGTCCCTCCACCCCGCGCACCCGGGGCAGCAGGATCATATCCCAGGGACTGGGCATCTCCCCAACCGGCACATGCACCAAAGCGGGGGCATTCAACGCGAATGCCTGCCGCAGCGCCGCCTCCAACCCGTCAGGCGAGGTCGCCCGGAACGCCGGCATCCCAAAGCTCTCGGCAAACCGAACAAAATCCGGGTTGGTCAGATCGCTGGCGATCAACCGGTTGCCATACCCCTGCGCCTGGATCCGCCGCACATTCCCAAATGCCCCATCGTCGAACACCACAACAACGACCGGCAGCCTGTGGTGCATCGCCGTCGCCAACTCGGTCGCCTGGAACATGAAACCGCCATCGCCCGTCGCCAGCACCACCTTGCGCCCCGGCGCCGCCGCGGCCGCCCCCAGCGCCGTCCCATACCCCCACCCCAGCGTGTCCTGATACCCCGGCGACAGGAACGTCCGAGGCCCATAAACCTGCATCGCCAGCCGCGAAGCAAACCCCACCTGAGTCACATCTTCCACATAAATCCCATCCGCCGGCAGTGCCGCTCGGATCGCCCGCACGAACCCCATCGGCGGCTCATGCCGGGCCAACCGTTCGGCGAACGAAGCCCGCACCGACGGCAACGCCGGATTCCCCGTCCACGCACCCTTCCGAACCCCCAACTCAGCCGCCAAAGCCCGCAGCGTCTCCGCCGCATCACCCAGCAACCCACACGCCGGCCGCCGAAACCGCCCGATCTCCTCAGGGTCGATGTCCAGGCGGATGATCGGAAGCCCGTCATCCACACCCCAATTGGCCTGCTGCCAATACAGCCGGGTCCCAATCGCCAGCACAGCGTCAGCGGTCTTCCACAACCCATGCCCCTCGGTGAACGACACCGCGAGCGGATGATCAGTCGGGATCACCCCCCTGCCGCGCCGAAACGACGACACCGGCGCGTGCAGCATCTCGGCCATCGCCTGCACCTCCGGCCCGGCCTCCAGCGCACCGCCACCGACAACGATCAGCGGCCGGCGCGCCTTGACCAGCAGGTCGGCAGCAGCCGCGATCGTTCCCGGATCCGCACACGGCGCACTGACAACGATCGGCGCCGTCAACGAGACCTCCGCTGCCTCGCCCCAGATGTCGATCGCGCATTCCAGCGCCACCGGCCCAGTACGGCCGGATACCGCCACGGCAATAGCCTGCGCGACCCTCGCGGACGCCTCCTGCGGCGACCGTATCCGTTCCCCTTGTTTGACGATGTGCCGCAGCAGCCCGATCTGGTCATGGATCTCGTGCAGATGCCCATGACCCTGGTCGATCGCAAATGACGGGATCTGGCCCGCCAGCGCAATGACTGGTGCCCCCATCGCATACGCCAGCAGCAACGCCGCCGAGGCGTTCAGGATACCCGGCCCCGGCACCACCGCGAACGCCTGCGGCTTGCCCGTCACCAGCGCCGCCCCAAGCGCCATATAAGCCGCGGTCTGCTCATGCCTAGGATGAATGACCCGCATCCGGTCCGACGCCTTGTGGGCAGCGTCGAACAGGTGGTCGTTATGCACCCCCGGCAACGCGAACAGCGTGTCGACACCGTGCGACAGCAGGCTCTCGATAACGGCCTCGGCCGTGGTCATTCGGGGCATAGCGCCCTCCCTTCGGTTTCAGCCGATCAAGCGCACACCTTCAGCTTCGGCCGCCGCCGCAAGCCGCTTGTCCAGCGTGGCAAGCGCCAGCCCTTCCCGCAACGCCAGTTCCAGGTAGCCGGAATCATAGACCGTCAGACCATGGCGCCGAGCCAGCAGAATGACATCCTTTTCTTCGGGTGCCTGATCAATCGATAGCTTGAGCCGCCGTATCGACCGCAGAAACGCATCCGTCGTCGCGACCGTCAGCCGCTTGCGCCGCTCGGCCACGATCAAGATGTTCCGAATCTCAAACCACCAGAGGCTGGGGACAACAATCTCTTCGACGTCGGAGCGGTCGAGAGCCACATCCGCGATCGTGTCCTCCTCGTCGTCCAAAGCCCAGCAGGCCGAGACAGACGCATCCAGCACGAAGCCCACGACTACTTTCGGCCTTCGTCCCGCATAGACAACAGTTCTTCAATCGTGGTCTTGCCCGCCCGCTTGCGCAAAGCCTTGATGGCCGCGACCGCCTCCCTCGCCTCCGCCTGCCGCCTGTCCGCATCAGGCACCAGCCGAGCGATCGGGCGTCCATGACGCGTGATGATAATCGTCTCTCCATGCTCGACATCATCGAGCAACTGGGGAAGATGGGTCTTCGCCTCCGAAGCCTGAACTTCGCGCATGAATTTAAACTTTCAACCGGTCGATCCGACTAGTCGATATATAGGCACCCAGCGCAGCCAGCGCAACCAATCTCACGCCCCCCAAGACCGGCCAGGCCTCTGCAGACCCGGGGCAACGCTTAAGCCACCGCCATCCGCACCGGCGTCCTGTCCAGCACCCCGCTGCAGTCGACACTGATCGCCAACGACATCACCGCGACCGCCCGCGTCGGCTACAAACTGAAGGACAACGTCGTGATGGCGCTCACCGCGGAGC
>JAQGHW010000748.1 GCA_028291505.1 Rhodopila sp.
TCACTCTTGCTATAGTCTCTGCACCTGGCCCGCCGCCGCCATGAGGTCAACGTGGTGAACTTACAACCGTAGGTATATTCATACACCAATGCGTCAAAACCGGTAGTGACCAAGTTTAAAATCTAGCCGGACTGACCTGAGGCATGTATATTCAGGCATAGTGTTGCCTCGGCCGAGGCAAGAAAATGAGAAAGTTCGAGATTCCGACACTCACCACGGATCGGCTGACGCTGCGCTCGTTTCAGGCCGGGGACCTTGATGCCTACGCGGCGATGCAGGCGAACCCGGAGGTGATGTTCTACCTGGTCACGGGCCGCGCGTCCACGCGAGCCGAAGTCTGGCGGACGATGGCCACCTCTCTCGGAGGATGGGCGTTGCGCGGCTATGGCATGTGGGCCTGCGAAAAAATTGACGACCGCGCATTTGTCGGAAGTGTCGGCATCTTCCAGCCACTCGACTGGCCGGAACCAGAGATCGCGTATTCCCTCGACCAGCCCTTCTGGGGTCAGGGTTTCGCGACCGAAGCGGCGAGGGCCGCTCGCGACTGGCTGTTCGGGCACTTTCCCTTGCCGCGGGCTGCGAGCTTCATTCGGCCCGACAATCACGCATCGAAACGCGTCGCGGAACGGCTCGGCGCGGTTTGCGAACGCACCTTTGAGTTACGTGGTGCCACCTATGAACATTGGGTGCATTACCGGGAGAGGGCAGCCCCAAACCCTCCGGGCGGAGAGGTCAGGCAGGGGCCACACCGTCCGAGGAAGCCGATTTCAAACTGAGTCACGACCTCAAATCCCCTAGTATTAGTCTGCCAACAGGTGTAGGGCTGCACTTGCGGCACTTGATGATGCAGGCGTCGCCAAATCAAGGGAGGACAAAATGCGAATTGTATTTGCAGTCGCGTGTGCTGCCACGATTTTGAGCGTGGCTGCCTCTGCAGAGCAAACGGCGACCGCCCCGTCTGACCAGGATTACCTGAAACGGGTCATGAAGGCGGCACCGCCTCAGATTGTCGCACAGGCGACCGTGGTTCGTATGAACGAATCATCGATGCAGACGCTCAAGAAGGGAACCAATGAATGGACCTGCATGGAGGCGAATGGCGTTCCCATGTGCATGGACCCGAACGCGATGGAATGGGCAAATGCATGGCAGACCCACGGGCCGGCGACTGACAAAACCGGATTCATCTACATGCTGGCCGGTGACACAGGAGCCAGCAATACCGATCCCTATGCCACTAAGAAGAGCGCTGCCAATCATTGGATCGAAACTGGCTCGCACGTAATGATCGTTGGCGCGGCAGCCAAAGGCATGAAGGGATATCCGCGAACCGCCGATGCTGATCCGACGAAACCATATGTGATGTGGCCGGATACACCCTACGAGCACCTGATGTTACCGGTGAAGTAGCCGTTCGCGGCGTCTCGCCTACGTCAATCCCACGACGACAGTGGATAGTCCTCACACGCGGACGCAGTCAGTCGCCCGGCCATTAACTGAAAATTAGCCTCTGCCGGCGATACTGCGCGCCGCATGTTCGGGCGATCGACCTTACTCTCCGGCTTCCTGGCCATCGCGTTGGTGGTGTGCCTGGCCGGCCGAGCGGTCGCCGCACTGATGACGGCGTTGTTCCCGGACGGTGTGCCCGGGTACGATGCCGGTGACGGCGTTACCGTCGAGACTCGACTGCACCCGGAACAGATGCCGCTTGGTCTGCGTGAGGGCGCGTTTCAGTTCTTGCCGCGGCTCGACGAGAGTTTCGGATACACCAGCAATGCGCTGCCCGGGCGCTTCCGGCATGGTAGCTGGCAGGTGGTGACCGCGCCGTCGGTGACCGTCGATTCCGACTGGTCGCGTGATGCGGTGGGCGCCGCGGCCTCGGTCCAGGACACGCGTTATCTCGCGCTGCCTGGCCAGGACCGCACCGATGGAGGGGTGTCGGCGGGCGGGCGGCTGGATATCGGCGACGACAAGCTGACGCTGGCGGCGGCGCATGTGTCGCAGCACGAGGATCGCAGTGCGCTGGATTCGATCGCCAGCGACCGGCCGATCGCATTCAACCTCGATGACGTTCGCGCATCGTACGCGATCACCGACGGACGATGGAGCGTGGTTCCCGCCGTGCAGGTCACGAACTGGACCTATGGCAACACGACCATTTTCGCGATCCCCGCCAGCCAGGCGTATCGGGATCGCGTCGTGGTACAGACCGGGGTGACCGTGCACTACGAATTCGCACCGCTGCGCAGCGTGGTGTTTGTCGTACGCGCGATCGGCCAGGATTACACTCGCACGCCGCCCGGCCAGCCCAGCCCGAACTCTACCGGTTATCAAATGCTGGCCGGCATCGATTACAACGACAATACGGTTTGGCGCTTGCGGCTGCTGGTCGGCGGTGAAATGCGCCGGTTCGCCAGTCACCTGTATCCCCAGCAAAACACGCTGATCGCCGAGGCCGGGGTCGGCTGGTCTCCGTCGGCGATGACCAGCGTCAGCGCGACGGTCAGCCGGGAGACCGACGATGCCGCGCAGGCAGGCGTCTCCGGGCTGGTCTACACGGCGGCGCGGCTGACCATCGATCATGAGCTCTTGCGCGACGTGTTGTTCAAGGTCACGGCCGGACTGCAGCGAGCGGATTTCTTCCAGGGCGGCTATCAGACCGGAACCACCGCCGGGGCGGGTGCGACCTGGGTGATGAACCGCAACGCGCGGCTGTCGGTCACCTACGACCAGACCGACCTGCGTGGGTCCAGCATCCCGTCCGAGGGCCTGGTGGCCGGCTACAGCCAGGGCCTGGCCCTGGTGACGTTACGGCTGAGTCTATGACGCAGACCCGACTGCCTGGATTGTTGCCCGCCACGATCCGCCCGGTGCCGTCCAGACACGGCGGGGTTGCACACGTCCCGGCGGACGCCGTTCCGACAGAGGACAATGGGCCACGCCTGCCGGCGGCCGGCATGGCAAGGGCCCAGGTCCGTTTGCTGGGCCTGGACTTCACCAGCCTGACCTTGGCGCAGGTGGCATCGCGGCTTGCCGAGCACCCCGCCGGCGCGCCGTTCGGCTACGTCGTCACGCCGAACGCGGACCACCTGGTGCGGGTGAACCACGATTCCCGGCTGAACTCCATCTATCGGAACGCCGTGTTGTGTTTGCTCGATTCCCGTGTCGTTTTCGGGCTCGGCCGGTTGGTGGGGCTCGCGGTGCCCAAGGTGGTAACCGGCGCCGACCTGACCGCGTATCTGCTGGAACAGCATATGCGGCCGGATGAGCGGATCACCATCATCGGGTTGTCTCCGGCCTGGCTGCCGGCGCTGGTCGCGCGCTATGACCTGGTTCCGCCGGCGCATTACGATCCGCCGATGGGGTTCGAGAACGATCCGGCCGCGTTCGATGCGACGGTGGCGTTTGTGCGGGACCATCCGGCGCGGTTTGTCTTCCTGGCGGTTGGCTCCCCTCGGCAAGAATTTCTTGCCGCCGCGATCGCCACCAGGGGTGGTGCGACCGGAACCGGGCTTTGTGTTGGTGCGGCGCTGGAATTTCTTGCCGGAGCGAGGCGGCGGGCGCCGGGCTTCATGAGCCGGTCGGGACTGGAATGGCTGTTCCGGCTGGTCAGTGAGCCGCGCCGGATGTTCCGGCGTTATCTGATCAACAGCCCGGTGGTTATCGCTTTGCTAGTGAAGCAGCGTTTGGCGGCCGGCCGATCCGGCCAAGAGCCTCATGCATAAGGCGGCGAAGCAACGATCCGCGGTGTGCCCTGTCGTTGCGTAATACGTACGATGTGGCGGCCGGCGGCATCAGGCCGGACCTGGTGCGGGGCGCCATTTGCGCGGCGGCCAGGATGGCTCGCACGGTTTGCACCGGCTGCCGGTTTCGGCAACCCTTCAACAGATAGCCGGTGATGCGCGGTGTCAGCGTTAGCCAGCGGTGGCCGAGTTTGCGCTCGATATAGATCCGGTTGCGTACGAAATAGAACCAGCGTGAGGTGGTCCAGCCGACCCGTTGTTCAGCGGCGACCTTGTGGCGGATGACGATGTCGCCGCGGTAACGGATGCGCCATCCCAGGGCGATCGCCCGCAGGCAGAAGTCGAATTCCTCCCAACAGAAGAACAGCCTGGAATCGTAGCCGCCGGCCTGTTCCCACGCGGCTCGGCGGATCGCGTGGCCGGCGCCGACATAGGTGACGGTGTCGAAGCTTTCTCCCGAACACGGCAACAGCCCGGCGGGATAGCCCCAGGACGACAGATCGTCCTGCCCCTCCGCGTGGGTGACGATGCGGCAGCCGATCGCCGCCAGCCGTGGTTCGGCGTCGAGTGCGGCGACCATGCGGGCCACGGTGTCCGATGCGGCGAACTCGGCGTCGTTGTCCAGCGCGACGATGACGCGGCCATGGCCCAGCGCGGAGATCAGATTGCGGCCGCCCGCCACGCCGAGGTTTTGTTCCACCGCCAGCAGGGAGACGTTGGAGCGGTCACCGGCGGCATCCGCCAACTGCCGCAGTGTCTCCGGCCGCGATCCCTGATCGAGAACGAAGACATGGATCGAGGCCCCGGTCTGGTCGCAGGCCGAGCGGATCGCGGCGATGGTTTCGTTCGCCCGGTCCAGTGCCAGGATGATGATGTCGGCATCGTAGTGCCGATCGGGCGGGACAGCAGGCCCGGCGATCAGCCGAACCGTCACCGCGACGTTTCCAGCGGCGGGATGGCCAGGTATGCCAGCCGCTTGTTCTCCTTGCGGCCGCGCGACACGGCATCCAGGATCAATCCGCAGCACATCGACAGCGCGGCCAGCATCATCAGCCCGGTCGCCAACACGGCGGTTGGCAATCGTGGGACGAGGCCGGTGTGAAGGAACTCGAACACCACCGGGACACCCAGGTCGATGCCGATGCACACGCCGATCAGCGCGGCGAGGGAGAATACCTGCAGCGGCCGTTCATGCTGGATGAGCGTGACGATTGCTCGCAGGATGCGGATTCCGTCGACATAGGTATTCAGTTTTGAGTGGGTCCCGACGGCCCGGTTGCGGTAGTTCGCGCGCACTTCCCGCACCGGCATGTGCAGGGCCAGGGCGTGGATGGTGAATTCCGTTTCGGTCTCGAAGCCTGATGACAGTGCGGGAAACGATTTGACGAAACGGCGGCTGAACACGCGATAGCCGGACAGCAGATCGGATATTCCGGTGCCGAACACCCAGACGACGACGGAGGTCAGCAGCACGTTGCCCAGCCGATGGCCGAGGCGGTATGCATCGCGCACCGCGCCGTGGCGGGCGGCGCTGACCATGTCCAGTTGCTGGTCGACCAACATGCGGAGCATGCCGCCCGCGGCGTCGGCATCATAGGTGTCGTCGCCGTCGACCAGGACGTAAACATCGGCGTCGATATCGGCGAACATGCGCCGGACGACATGGCCTTTGCCCTGCAGCCGCTCCTGCCGGACGATGGCGCCCGCTGCGCGCGCTTCCAGCATGGTGTGGTCGGTCGAGTTGTTGTCGTAAACGTAGATGACGGCCTCCGGCAGGGCGTGCTGGAAGTCCGATACGACCTTGCCGATCGCATTCTCTTCGTTATGGCAGGGGATCAGCACGGCGACACGCGGCTGGTTCGCCGCGAGTCCGAACTGTTCGGCTATCGATTCATCCGATTGGAGGCCCCGAGCCCGGACGGTGACCGATGGCTTTTCGAGGATCACGGACATCGCGAAACCCTCCATCTTAATATGCGTTCGGCATGCGGAGTACCTCGACGATGGTATGCCAAAGGATCAGCAAGTCGTTCCTCGGGCTCCAGGTGGCGATATATTCAAGATCGCTATCCAGGCGTCGGAGCAGTTTTTCCTCCGTATCGGTTTCGCCGCGCCAGCCGCGGATCTGTGCCAGGCCGGTCATGCCGGGCTTGACGCAATGCCGCGTGGCGTAGCGTTCAGTCACCGTCTCAAACAGACGGCCGGCGGCGCAGGTGCCGGGTGCGTGCGGGCGGGGACCGACCAGCGACATCGATCCAGTCAGCACGTTCAGGAACTGTGGCAGTTCGTCGAGCGACGTGTGGCGAAGCAGGGCGCCGATCGGGGTAACGCGTGGGTCGTCGCGGGTCGCCTGAAGGAACGGTGCGGTGGCGTCGACGCTGTGACGCATGGTGCGGAATTTGAGCACCACGAAGCGGCGGCCGTTCAGTCCGACCCTCGCCTGGCGGAACAACGCGGGTCCCTTGCTGGTCAGACGGATCGCGGTGGCGATTACAAGCATCGGGATACCCATGATCGCGATGCCGACCAGCGCCAGCAGGATGTCCATCGTTCGCTTGATGATCGCGTGACGCGGCTTGAGCGCGGCGCCGGAGAATCCGCGATTGCCACGGGAGATCAGCAGCAGCGACACGGTGGCGCTGCTGAATCCTGATCTCTCGAAAGCGTGTGGCTGGAATGCGGACATACTCTGCTGCGTCTGAGGGTTTCGATAGGCAGCAGCATCGGGGGAAAAATATTAGGGACGCGTTAACGAGGCACACGGCTGTAATGGCGTTTGATTATTTCCTTAAAACCGGCCGTGACCATTGGAACACACAACGAACTTTGGCCCCCTTTGAAGTAAATCCGTGTGGAGCAAAATGCTTTCGGGGGGCCGATTGCATACGGGGGTAGAACCCATACATGGCCGCAATGAATACGTTAGCAAACTTAGCGAAACACGAGCCGCCGGGACAGGCTGAAATTCACGAACATTCCCGCCACCGAGCCGGCTGCCGTGGCGATCACCGGCTGATCGGCGGCCGCGGCGACGAAGGTCACCAGGATCGTGTAGGTGCCCCGGTTCAGCACGAAGCCGGCCAGGTTGGTGATCATGAACATGACCCATTGCCGGTGGGCTGGTCCCGACCCCTGGCCGCGGAAGGTCCATGCCCTGTTAAGCACCCAGTTGCAGGTGGCGGACGTGGCGTAGGCGACCAGGCCGGCGCCGTACAGGCCGAGCGAATGACGCAGCGCGTAGACGGTGGCGGTGTCGATGACGAGGCCGATCACGCCGACGACCCCGAACCGCATGAATTGCGCGAGCATGATCAGCTGGTCCGGCGTTGCCGAACGCCGCAGCGGCGCTGGCAGCAGGCGGTAGAGGGTCGTCTGCATGGTTACTCACATCGGACAGTGCGGGCCTGCGTAACGCGGGCGGGTGTGCTTTCGCAAGGATATCGTTGCATGACGGCTGGCGGCCAGGTTCGTGATCACCATGATCCGCGCTGGGTATGACATGCTGGCGGTTGAGTTGGCTTGACAGGGGGGACGACACCGGCTCCCTGAGCGGTTGAACGGGACCTTCTGATGATTGTCGGCACCGCCGGTCATGTGGATCACGGCAAGACGGCACTGGTCAAAGCGCTGACCGGTGTCGACACCGATCGTCTGGCGGAAGAGAAACGGCGGGGCATCACTATCGACCTGGGTTATGCCTACACCGGCGATCTCGGCTTCATCGACGTGCCGGGGCATGAGCGGTTCGTGCATACCATGCTTGCCGGGGCCAGCGGCATCGATACGGCGCTGCTGGTGGTGGCGCTGCCCGAGGGCATCCGGCCGCAGACCCGCGAGCATCTTCAGATATTGTCGCTGCTGGGGATCGAGCAGGGCGTGGTGGCGCTGACCAAGGCCGATCTGGCGGCGGATCGCATCCCGGACGTGACCGCCGCGTTGCGGGCGTTGCTGGCGGAGACGCCGCTGTCGGGGGCGGCGATGATCCCGGTCTCGGCGCTGACGGGGCAGGGGATCGAGGCGCTTCGAGGGGCGTTGCTGGGATCGGTGGGGCGGGATCGCGACGTTGGCGGTTATCCGCGGCTGGCGGTGGACCGGGTGTTCACGCTGCCGGGTGCCGGGCTGATCGTGACCGGGACGCTGGTGGCGGGGCAGATCGCGGTGGAGGACCGGCTGGTGCTGTCGCCGCGCGGTCTGGAACTGCGGGTGCGGGGCCTGCACGCGCAGAACAAGCCGGCGTCGTCGGCGGTGGCGGGACAACGTGTGGCGCTGAACATCACCGGGTCCCGGCTGTCGAAGGATGTCGTGGCGCGTGGGGACTGGGTGCTGCATCCGGATATCCATGCCCCCACCGCCGCGCTTGACGCCAGGATCGTGCTGCTGGCGGAGGCTGCTCGGGCGCTACGGCACGATACGCAGGTGCATCTGCATCTGGGGGCGGCGCATGTGATGGCGCGGGTGTCGTTGCTGGATCGTGAGCGGCTGGAACCGGGTCAGGCGGCGCCGGTGCGGCTGGTCTTGCAGCAGCCGATCGGAGCGTTGGCGCGGGACCGGATCGTGCTGCGCGACACTGGGGCGACCTGCACGATAGGCGGTGGGGTGGTGCTGGATCCGTTTCCGCCCGGGCGCGGACGGCGGACGCCGGTACGGCTGGCGCAGCTTCGGGCGCTGGAGATGTCCGGTTCGGCTGACGCGTTGCGTGGGTTGCTGGCGGTCTCGCCCGGGTGGACCGACGGGGCGATGTTCATGCGCGCGCGCAATGTGCGGGAGGCGGACCGAGCGGGGGTTATCGCGTCGGTGCCGGGTGTGGCCGCGGGCGGGCTGATCCTTTCGCCGGCCGCTTTGGATGGCGTTCGTGACGCGGTTCTGGGGGCGCTGGCGGCGCATCATCGCGGGTCGCCCGAACTGCCGGGCCTGCACCCTGGCCGGCTGCGGCTGGCGGTGGCCGATCGGCCTCCGGTGGCAGGGTTCGCTGGGGTGTTGGAGGCGCTGCTGGGTGAGGGCGCGATCGCCCTGGATGGGCCATGGTTTCGCCTGCCCGGCCATTGCGTCATCTTGTCCGCACAGGACGAGCGGCTATGGCTGACGGTTCGGCCGCTGATCGCGGCGGAGCGGTTCCGGCCGCCTCGGGTGCGCGATATGGCGACCGCACTGAAGGTGCCGGAGGCGGCGATGCGGGTCACCTTGAAACGACTGATGCGGATGGGGCAGGTGCTGGAGATCGCGCCGGATCATTTCTTCCTGCGCGAGACGGTGGCGGAGATGGCGGCGATCGCGGCGGCGGCGGTGGATGCCGACGGATGGCTGACGGCGGCAATGTTCCGGGACCGGTTGGATAATGGACGGAAGGTGGCGATCCAGATCCTGGAGTACTTCGACAAGGCGGGGGTCACGGTGCGTTCGGGCGATGCACGGCGCATGCGGACTGATCGGCTGGGGTTGTTTGGGCCGGCTGGGGATGGGCGGTAACGGGGACGTTCCGCCGAACGCGATCATGCTGTAGCGGGATTGAGCGATCGGATGCACGCGACACGGAATGAGGTCAGGCAGCCGTAACCACGGCAGACCGGCTGACCCGATGCCGCAGCAACGCCTCGAACGCCGCGAACACCTTGCGCATCTGGGGCTGTTTGTAGGGGAACATGTCGGGCGGATCCATCAGATGGACGATTGCCGCGGCATCCGCCTCAAACACCAGCAGGCGCCCGTCGCGAGTTTCGGCGCAGTCGATGGAGTAATAGTCGAAGCCAAACCGTTCGTGGATCGCACCGAAGGCGGCTGCGTGGCGGCGGGCGAACCCGTCATCGAACGCGGCCATCCTGGCGGCCTCCTCGTCGCGCTTTTCGATAGATTCGGTCATCCCGGCGTTGAGGTAGTGGACCATCCAGTTGCTGGAGATCGCCATGTGGCAGAGGAACGGCTGGCGATCGATGAAGGCGACGCGGGATTTTCGGTAGAACCCATCGGGGTCGCGATAGTCCTCGAACGCCGTGACGAAGAAATGCCGCTCGAAGGAATGGCGCAGATACGCGGCCAGTTCAGCCTGGCTTCGCAGCAGGGACAGGCCGCTGCCGGCGTGGGAACTGACTGGGCGGATCAGGCAGGGGTAGAGACCGTCCGGCGTGTCGAAGCGCTCGATCGGCACGCCGGAGTTCAGATGTTTCTCCAGAGCGGGTCGGGACACGGCGATGGCGGTTGGACTGCACACCCCGGGGACGCCTGCCAGCGATCGGGACAAGGTGTCGCGTTCCAGGGCCGGCAGGAATCGCGGGTCGTTCAGCGCCGGTCGCGGCCATAGTGCGTACAGCCGGCGCAACCGCGTCAGTGTGGCCGGATCGGCCTCACCGAGGGCGAAGAAAGCGATGTCATGGTCCGGGATCACCGGCGGTAGCGGCCGATCGGGCAGCATGTAAAGCAGGTCCAGCCGGACATTCAGATAGTTCGTCAGAAAATCGAGCGGCGTGTTCGTCATCAGATCGCCGGGTCCCATGAGCGCCAGCAACCGCAAGGCACCATTGGGCGCTCCGCCAATCCGGAAAATCTGGCTTTCCACCAGCGCCGCGTCCTGCAGGTTCAACCCCTGTGCGCGGCGGAACGCGAGCTGCGATGCGATGGCGGCGTCATAAGTGCGGGCCGCCTGATCCGCGGCCGGCGTGTGGTTCCAGGCGGAGCGGTCGATACGCTGCATCAGGGCGTCGTATCCATTGCCCTGGTAGGCGAAGTCCGTGAGGTCGGCGGTGCCGCGGACGACCGGCGGCACGAGCGTGTCGCTGAGCACCGGCATGGGCTGTTCGATGAAGGACATCGGGTTTCCGTCTCGGGTTGCGGCGGTCACTCTCTCACCGAAAGATTAAGGAATCCTTTCTCGGGTTCATTTCCGTCGTCGGCTTGGTGCCGCGGCGGGCGGCGTGCCAACATCCGGCTGCCATCGCAACTGCTGAGAGGACCCCACCGATGCCCATCGAATATGAGAAGAGAGACGGGGTCGCCTATATCACCCTGAACAACCCGGCCAAGGCCAACATCCTGGACAAACAGACCTCCGATGCGATTTCCGAGGCCTGGATCGATCTTTGGGAGGATCGCGACATTCGCTGCGCCATTCTTACCGGCGCGGGAGACCGGCATTTCTGTGGGGGGCACAACCTGCAGCCTCGGCCGGACCTGACGGCGGAGGATCGCGAGTATCTTCGGACGCAACGTATCTATTGGCCGCTGGCCGGGACGGTGCATGGCCAGAAGACCGGCGTCGATGGCCGCATGGGCGATCACTATCCGCGGGTCTGGAAGCCGGTCATCGCTGCCGTCAACGGCTGGGCCGCCGGTGCGGGGCTGTATATGCTGCTGACGTCTACCGACATCCGGATCGCCAGCGCGGAGAACGCTCGTTTCAAATTCTCGCTGCTGACGCAAGGCTGGCTTGGTCATGGTCCGGGTGCGAGCATGCTGATCAAGCAGCTTCGTTACATCGACGCGATGAAGATCCTGCTGACGGATGAGCCGTTCGATGCGCAGGAGGCGCTTCGGGTCGGACTGGTCAACGAGGTCGTTCCCCATGCCGAACTGATGCAGCGCGCGGAAAAGCTCGCTCGGCATATCGTTACTTTGCCGCCGGCGGCGGTGCGGATGATGAAGGAGTTCGTGGTTCGCTTCGGCAACCTGCCGGACGATCAGGCGTGGCATGTGCAGAACCTGATCAACTCGCTGCTGATCCAGACGACGATGGATGGGGAGGAGGGCAGGGCGGCGTTCAATGAAAAGCGTCCGCCGAAGTTCACGGGGACGTTGCGTAAGCGGGGCGAACCTTGGCCGGAACCGTCCGAGGAGGATGCCCGGCGGCTTGACGAGGCTTATCGCAGCGGGGAGTTCTGACTCCGAGGTCGCTGGTGGGGAGTCATCCCAAAGCGCCACATCCGCGCAGGTCTCGTATCTCCGCCGCCGACGTCCTTAAGACCCCCCGCAAAACTGCATCCGTATCGGCACCCAACCCGGGTGCCGGTCCGGTTGCCTGGCCAAAGGATGTGCGCCACGGCAGGCCGGGCATGCCATCTTCGTCCCAGAAACCGCGCGCCCGGAGATGCTCGCTGGCGACGAGGTCCGCCGAACGGGCCAGGACAGCGGCCGCGATTCCGGCGTGGTTGAGTGCTGACATGGCGTCGGGGTCGCACGGCGGCCTGTCCTGTGACGGTTCGGCCGCGATCCAGTCGTCCGGGCCGGCGCACCTGTGAACCGCCCCATGATCGGGCGTCCGTGGCAGGTGCGGCAATTGCTCGGTCAGCAGCGGTTCCGCCATTGTCCAAAGCATCGCCTCGATCATCGAAAAATCCACCCGGGCGACTGCGCCTGAACGCCGCCGCCAAATGCTTGCGGCAGTAATGAACGCCAGCATCAGCCCGCACATCGGATCGAGCCATGCCATGCCGACGCGCGGTGCGGCACCAGGGTGCCGGTTCAGGCCGGCGAACCCGGCATAGCACTGCAGTAACGTTCCGTAGGCCACGGCATGCGATTCGGGGCCGGTGCGGCCGAG
>JAQGHW010000750.1 GCA_028291505.1 Rhodopila sp.
CAGCATATGAACCCACCCTCAACCAACGTTAGCTGCCAGAAAATCACAGTCCAAAGCTC
Organism: Rhodopila sp.; assembly: GCA_028291505.1. Taxonomy (GTDB): domain Bacteria; phylum Pseudomonadota; class Alphaproteobacteria; order Acetobacterales; family Acetobacteraceae; genus Rhodopila. Next base: position 60 of record JAQGHW010000750.1, read on the forward strand.
AAGGGAATCGATTCGCACTTGTGCGAACGCCGTAGCTCAGCGGAGCGGCCATTCATCGAATGTTCGACCTAAGCGTTGTCTAGCTAATAACCAACGCCCTGCCCTCTACCTATCGAGATGGCGGAGAAGGCGAAAGTTGGAGCGATGAGGCCAATTGCCACACGTCGTGCGTTCGAGAACGACTTCATGATTGTAGGCGAAGCGGGACATCAGCACACAGTCATTCGCGGCCGCAATTGAGAATGATTGGACGGTACTCAGCGAGCCATCGCTCATCCGCAGCTCGTAGGCTTGTTTTGTTGCGGCACCGAGCGAGTCTTCCTCCTGCGCGGTGATGATGAGGCCGGCGACGCCGCCAGCGATCGAGCCAATTGCCACATCTTTTATCTTAGAATCACCTATACTAATAGTGATAGGATGGGCCGAGAGCACTATCGCTTTGCCGAGGCGTTCCGTGGTGGCAGGGGTCGTCTTCTGCTGCGGCGCGCAGGCCGATGCCGCCAGAACCAGGAGTGCGCTTGCACGGAAGCTAGTAATCAGCCAAGGCACTGGAGATAGACCCAAAGACGGTGTTGGCAAATTCATCCTGGGAGGTGCCGGTAACCTGAGTCTGAACGCGCTTCTGCCAGTCGACATAGACCGTTGTTGGGGGATTGGCGGCTTTTTTCACGAAAACCCTGCCAACCTCGCCCCAAGAAAAGCCGCTGAGTGGTTTCGATACGAGATAGATAGTGCCGTTACCGTCCTCGGCTGCACTGCTAATGTTGGTGTTAAGGACGGTCAAAGCCTTCAGCGTTGAGGCGGTAGTGCGGTCGTATCTAGCTCGAAATGTTTGCTGCTGGCCATCAGTCAGGGGTGCGTTCTTAACCGTGTCAATCGATGCGCAGCCGGATAGCAGTGCGCCGAGCGCGATAATTGCAAACCAACGCTGTAGTGGAAGCCATGTCTGCACCGCGTTCCCCCTCATGCCATGTCGCGATGCATCCAGTGTCAATGCGCCGGCACAGACCGAGTCTTTGATCAATTTGTGCGATGTGTCAACGGTCATGAGGAGCCGCTGCTGGCGTTGACGTACTATGATCCGGGCGGGCCATAGTACGGTGGCCAACACCGGACCGATTACGGCAAGTCGTGGGCGACCGGACCAAGCCCGGTCGTGACACAGTAGGCCTAAACCTTCCGCGCGACCACCAGCAGAGAGGGGGTGAAAATCCCGGCCATCCCCCCCGCCACCAGTGCCCGCCCGCCCTGGTCGAGCATCCGCGCGACCGCCGTAGTGCCGCGCGGCGCGATCCGCAGCGCCTCCAGTACGCGCACCGAGCCATTGGTGAAATGCTTCCCGATCCCCGACGAACGCCGCAGCGCGAACGGATTGCCGGCCGGTGCCAGCTTCTCCCACCACGGCACCTCGCTGCCTTCGCACCGGTCCTCGACCTGAACCAGTTCCAGCCCGGTCGAGGCCACCGCATCGGCGATCTCCCCGGCGGTCGAGACACACGGCACGCCGTTGTTGATCTCGATCTCCCGCCGGATCCGCTGATGCTCGGTGTCGGAAGCCACGAACCGTCGCGTCATCGCCCATTCGTAGCACGCCACCATGCCGCCGGGCTTCAGCACACGAGCAATCTCGGCATACACCCCGGCGATCGACGGCGCATGCACTGTCGCCTCCAGCGCGTAGGCCGCGTCGAAATGCGCATCGGGGAACGGCATCGCCATGAAGTCGCCCTCGACCGTCTCGCAAAGCGCTTCGAGGCCGGCGCGCCGCGTGTGTATCGCGGCCCGTTTTAGCTGATAGCCGTTGTTGTTGAGACCGGTGATCTTGCAGCCGGCGAAACGCGCGATGGTGCGCATCGGGCCGCCGACGCCACAGCCGACATCCAGCACCTGGCTGTCCGGCGTCAGGCCCAGCCGCAGCGCCAGCCATTGCTCATAGCGCAGGATCGATTCGCGGAACGTCTCACCGCGGGCGCGCGGGGCGAAGTGGAACGACTGGCCCCAGCCGAACTCATAGAAGTCGGTCGCCAGATCGAAGTAGGCGTTGACCATCGTCGCGTAGTCGCGCTGGCGTTGTTCTGCAGGAGCCTCGTGATACGCCCGATAGTCGCCGACCTTGCCGGCGACCACGTCCGCCCGAACGGCACTCCGCGCCACCCGCAACAGTCCGGGTGCGTCGTCGTTCATCAACGCACCGCCACGCCGCGGGCGACGAAATCGTTCCAGGCGTGCTCGATCGCCGACTCGACGGATGTTGGAACAAACCCCAGTTCGTCGCGCGCCTTGCGTGTGTCCGCCCGCCGTCCCAGCCGCAGCAGCCGCAGCGCCGCGGGCGTCAGCAGCGGTTCGGCATTCGGCGCGATCACGGCCCCCATACGGGTGGTGATTTCCGCGATACCGCGCATGGTCCGTGGCGACAGCCGCAGCGGCCGGCGTCGCGGCGACGTAAGGCGATCGAACGTCGCCATGATCTGGTCCATCGTCTGAAACTCGCTGGAAAAGATATACTTGTGCCCGCCCCGCCCCCGTTCCATCGCCAGCCGGTGGCCGCGCGCGATGTCCTGGGCTGCCACGAATTCGAACCCGCCGGCGATGTAAGCCGGCAGGCGCCCGCGCGCGTAACTCAGCAATACTCGCCCCATCCGCGACGGCTTGAAGTCGTTCGGCCCAACGATGGCGGTCGAGGTGGCGATCACCACGTTCAGCCCCTCGGCGTACGCCTTCAGGCACTCGTGTTCGGTTGCGGCCTTGGTCTGCTCGTAAGGCAGATGTGGCTCCAGTGGATTGAACGGTTCGGTCTCATCGCTCGGTGTGCCATCCGAACGATGCCCGACCGCGCTGAACGAACTGGTGACGACGACCTTCTCGACCCCGGCATCCAGCGCGGCTGCCAGCAGCCAGCTTGTGCCCAGGACGTTGCTGCTGAAGATCTCGGCTTGGCGCCGAGGCAGGGTCGAGACTCGGGCAGCGCAGTGATAAACCTGCCGGCAACCACGGACGGCGGCGGACGTGGTGGCTCGATCGCGCAGATCGCCGACCAAAACCTCCACCGAAAGCCCGGCGACGCTGGGGCGTTCGCTTTCGGAGTGCAGCAGGACGCGGACCGACTGTCCGGCGCCCACCAGTTGGCGCACCAGATTGGCGCCTAGATGGCCGCCGGCGCCGGTAACCAAAACAGTCCCGTCCAGCGGCGTTTCAGACAGGTTCATGGGCGGCTTCCGCTGGGGCGGCTTCCGCAGGCGTCAGATGCCGGCGCCACTGACGGACGATCATCTTCTGGAATTCGCCGACCGCCGGGTTCAGTTCGTATGCAGGCACATCGGCATGCCGATCGTATGCCTGCTGTTCAGCCTCCACCATCCGCCCGTCTTGTGCCAGCAACGGCCTGATCAGCAGACGCCGAGCCGCCCGCATCAGCAGTTGCTGGAGGCCGCGCGGCATTGGGCGGCGCAGCAGCGGGATCTGCACGGCATCGAAGTAGAACAGGAAATACACATGCGTGGTGCGGCCATCCATCGGCAGCAGGAAGCACCAGTGCTTGATGCGCCCGCCGGTGTCGGACCGCTGATACGGATAGTCGAAACACAGATCCATCCGGTCCACCTTGACGAGAGACCGGTCCACGAAGTGCTTACTGAACCGGCCGTCTCCCACCAGCACATCGTAACTGAGCCGCACCTGCGTTCCCGTCGTCTCCAGGTCGGTCAGCTTCGCATTGCTGAACGGCCGGTACTTGCGGTGCAGATGGGCGTGGCTGAAGTCGCTGACGTTCTCGATAATGAGCGAATGATGCGCTGCCCAGATGAAGTCGATTGCGATGCTGGCCCATGGCGCCGGTCGCTCAAGTTCCGGTATTTCCGGCATCGCGGTTGAATAGGCGAGCGTTGCATCACCGGGAAAGAGCCAGATCAGGCCATAGCGTTCGCGTACCGGGAAGCTGGCGATGCGAATCCGCTCGATCGACTTGCCAAATGTTTCGTGCGCCACCGAGACAAGCCGTCCGGAAGCGTCATACGCCCACCCATGATAAGCGCAGACCAGCTTGCAGCCATCGACCTCGCCCAGCGAAAGCTTGAGTTGGCGATGCGCGCAGCGGTTCTCGATCGCGCCGAGCACACCGTCAGCGCCCCGGAAAAGGGCGATCGAGCGGTCCAGGAAGCGGGTTTCGATCACCTTTCCAGACCGCACGGCACCGGTATGGGCAACAGCATACCAGTGATTCGGGTCCAGGCCCGCAGCGCGCGCCATCTGCCGGCGGGTCCGCGCATCCTCGAAGTTCGGCGCGCTCACGGGTGTACGGCGTCGGCGCGTGCCAGGGCTACAAGGTCCGGCTTGAAGTTGGGCAGGCGGGGGATTCTTTCTGTCAAATGGATCTCGGCCGGCATCATGTGCGGCGGGAGCTCCTCACGGAGCGCGTTGCGGATCGGCCGGCTGGAGGTCAGGCCACTAGCCACCACGTACGCCAGGAACGCCGTATCGTCGCCCGACGTTCGAATCACCACCGCGCAGTCAGCGATGCCGGGGATGCGATGGAGGGCAGCCTCGACGTCGTTCGGATCCGCCCGCAGCCCGCGGATCTTTACCCTGCGGTCGGTACGGCCGGCAAACTCGGCCAGACCGTCGGCGCGGAGGCGGATCAGGTCGCCGGTGTGGAAAATGCGGCAAGCGGGGTCGTCCGCATCCTGCTGGAACGGCCCGGCGAGCACCGCGCCGTCACGCCACATGCCGCTGGCGATGAACCGGCTGCGCACGACGACTTCGCCGGTGACGTTTGGTTCAACCGGTGCGCCGGCTTCGTCCAGCACGGCGATCGACATGTTCGAAGCCAGGTAGCCGCACGGCAAGCCGGTCCCGGTTGGCACGAGGTCGAGGGGCACGAACCAATGGAACAGGATCATGGTCTCAGTAGAGCCAAGGCTGACCCGGATGTGGCACGACCGCGGCAGGACCGAGCGTAGGGAAGCGACTGCCTCGGCAGTGACCTGTTCGCCGAACAGATCGAGAATGCGCAGGCTGCCAAGAGCCGCGGCGGCATCCGGAATCGCAGTGAAGCTGCGCATTACCGAGGGAACGAACGCCAGCACGGTGATCCGAGCAGTGATGAGCGTGCGGATCGCCGTGCCAATGCCGGACTGGCGCAGGTCGGAGATATGGAAGGTCGCGCCCGTGAGCAGTGCTGCCATCGCCTCCCGCACGCTGGCCCCGCTCAGCGACGCCAGGCCAAGCAGTCGGTCATGGGGGCCGATGTGGCAGGCGTTGACGTATTCGGCGAGCGACGCGAGGAACTGGCGTTGCGAGAACGCGACACCTTTCGGCCGGCCTGTGCTGCCGGAGGTGTAGATCACGCCGGCCGGTGCATCGATCGAGGACGCGATCGTTGGTTCAGGCGTTTCCGGCTGATCGGCCAGCCTGACATCGAGTACCGGAAGCGATTCAGGAACGCCAGCGGGCAGGGTCAAGCCAGCGCCGAGGATGATCGCCGCCGCCCCGCATTCCTGCAAGATCGCTTGCTGGCGTTCGGTCGGGTAGCTTGTATCGACCGGAATGATCGGCCTTCCGGTCATCAGGCAGGCAAGGAAGACGATCGGGAACGCGGCAGTATTCTCCAGGATCGCGGCGATCGGCGCCCCAGGCGGGGTCGCGGCCAGAATGCTGCCGGCGAGGCGGTTGACCGCGCCTCGGACCTGTTCGTAAGTCATCCGCGTTGTGCCGTCGTCGATGGCGATCTTTCCGGCGAAGCGGCCGGCCATCGCATGGAACCGGCAAATGGCTGGTTGGCTGGTGTGCTCGGTCAACAACGGCTCGAATGGGAGGTCGGTCGGGCCGTCGAAATCCACCGGCACCGGACGGCCGGTCAGCCACGTCAGTCTGGCCGCAACATCCGGGCAAACGGTATTGTCTCTCATTCCGGCAAGCTACTAGTTCGCGCGCGATTTTCAAAGAAAACGTTGCTCCGCGCGCTGCCAGCATCTCGTTGACCATCCGTAGGCTCAGGCGGGAACCGGAAATACTGCCAAAGCGCGTAATTGATGAGCTCGGCGGAGTACCGATAGCCGGCATAGATTGGACCCTGAGGCGTCGTCATCCGGAGCGGATATCCAACCTCGGCGTTCCGGCCAAGCCAGACCCCGCTCAACTTGACGGTGCCGTCAGCGCACATCGGGCCGGCTATACTTGCTGCCGCGAGCGCTGACAGAACGGGGGCAACATGCTCAACAACGCGCGGATCAGACGGGTGCCGCTGTCCGCGCGTCAACATAGTGCTGCGCCGGCCGGGGCCACCGGGAACCAATCCAGGTAGGTCTCCGCATCGTTGCTGCCATTTGGACGCTGTCCGGTCGCGGGGCTCGCCGGGAGGGTTTCGGACAGAGATTGGTTCCGGGCATATCGTACGGTGCCCCCTATTACCGGTGATACCGCCGACAGAAGCAACAATTGCATCCACAAAGACTTTGGCCGCCGGCGACAGTGACCGGCCATTCAGCGCGCAAATGCAGAACGCCAGTGGATAAAATCTGACGGAAAGAACCGTCATTTTTATCCACTGGCCTTTGATTTGGTGGTCCGATCATGAACTCGCTCACCGGAATGGTGGAGAGGGTTCCCGCGGCGACTTCGTTCTCCACGGCCAATCGCGGTAGCGAGGTGCAGAGTGACCAAGGGGCGCCATCCCCTTTGCAAGGCTCACCGAGTTGGTGACGCAAAATGCGTTTAGTTTGATGGCATGGCGATCCAGCGTCCGATCGATCTGCTGCCCTAGTACCCGATCGCAGAGAAGCGTGAGTCGCAACGCGACCACGATTTGCCGCGTGAATCTGCGCCTTCAAACCAAAACCGACGTATCGCGCTCCTATGATGCGCGATACTAGGCCGAGGACGATCTGGCTCTCAGTCTTGCCGTGAAGGATGGTTTCGGCGAAGGCGCCGTTGATGGCCGCCGCCGTGTACATCACGCGATACCCACCCGCGATTGCGTCGAAGCGATAGGCAATTGCTACATTGGGGCAATCAGACCGGTGCGCTCCTGTAACCCCCAGCGGCGCTGCCTCGTGAGAAACGAGATCCATCCCAGGGCCGCGCCGCCGTGCCGCAGCACCTGGAAGCTGAACGGCTCGATCAATGCTGCCACCACCGCCCAGCCAAGGTTTACCTGCGCACTCGGACCCACCCATCGACGATACAGCAGCAACGACCAAAGGTAGAACAGCAGGTCCAGCCCGATCTTGCCGCCGATGACGCAAGCGACGGGGCCCACAACCGAATATTGCCCAGCCAGCCCGTAGCCGATCAGCAGGGCGATGCTGGTCAAGCCATACAGCGGCTGCATTGTGTCGAACGCCTTCACCGGCAGCATGCGGGTGCCGAGCCGGCCATAGCGGCGATTGCCGATCATGTGCCGATACCAGAGTTGGGTCTGTAAGAAGCCGCCGAACCAGCGCCGCCTCTGCCGCAGGAAGGCGCCCAGAGTGCCGGGCGCGTCGGTCCGCGCACGGGCACCGCCGATGACATCGGTGCGCCAGCGCAGCCCCTGCGCAACGGCATGATGGAACAACCGGTGTGTCAGTTCGTAATCCTCCACCAGACAATCGGTGTCGAAGCCACCCACCGCCACCACGGCTGAGCGGCGGTAGGCGGCGAACGCGCCGGAGATCAGGAGCAGCCCGTCCTGCCGGGCCCAGGCATAGCGGGACAGGAAGTTCCGCATGTACTCGTAGCTCTGGAACCACTGGAACAAACGGCCGACCGGCGTCGGCGAGCAGACCGGGAACAGCACCCCGGTCGCAGCCACCAGATCCGGTTCGGCGGCAAACGCATTGCGCATCGCGCCAACTGCCTCGGGGTCTAGTACGGTGTCGGCATCGACCGTCAGCACCACCTCGGAACTGAGCCGTCCGAGCGCCTCATTCAAGGCGCGAGCCTTGCCGCCGTGCGGCAGCCGCAGCCAGCGGAGCGCCGGGTGATGCGGACCGGGGGCGCTCATGTCGCCGAGCGCGGGCCGCTCGAGACCGTAGGTTTGGGTGAGCAGGTCGGCAGTGCCGTCATCGGATCCGTCATCGGCGATCACCACCTCGTCCGGCGGCGTGCTCTGCGCGAACAGCGCGGCCAGACTCACGGGCAGCACTGCTGCCTCGTTGTGGGCTGCGACGATCACACCCAGGCCTACGGGGTTCTGCTGCAAGCCTGTCGCCGTTCCCATGGGTCTGGCCGGACGCCGGAGCGGTAGAGTCTGTGCGAACACGAACAGCAGCAAAGCCGTGTCATAGCCGATATAGGCAAGCCCGATCGACCAGGCGAATGTGCCCCCGGTCCCGAAGGCCCGCAGGAACAGCAGAACCCATAGCACCGTGACGCCGCCGTGGATCAGCACAGCGCGGAGCGGGGTTGGTGGTGGCGCGTATCGCGGGGAGGCGGCGCGGCGCGTACTATCCAGATCGAGCGTGAAGGAAGACATGCTGGCTGATTGCATCCTGTGGTGGCGACGGTCAGCTTGAAACTGTCGTCGGGATGCGTTTATTCCAGCCCATGTCACAAATAGTCACCCGATCGGCCGGTACTCTCCCGGTCCCGTTGCCGCCCATCCGCTACACACGGACCGCGATCGTGCTACACTGGCTCATCGCCGCCCTCATTGCCGTCAATGTGCTGCTGGGGCTGACGGCCGACGCGCTCCCGGACGTCTGGATCCGTCCTGCGATCGACCTGCACAAGTCCTTTGGGCTGACGGTTCTGGGCCTGGCGCTGGTTCGTATTCTATGGCGGCTGTCGCATCCCGCGCCGCCTCTGCCAAACGGGTATCGGCGAGTGGAACGAGTGGGCGCGCACGTGGCGCACGCCCTGCTTTACGGGCTGATCCTGTTGCTGCCGATTTCCGGCTGGCTGCATGACTCCGCCTTCAAGGATGCGGCGGCACATCCTTTACGCCTGTTCTGGATCATTCCGTGGTTTCGTATTGCCGCGATTCAGGGCCTCCCTTCGGCGCCCAAAGAGGCTCTGCACAGCCTGCTCTTTGCACTGCATGTCTGGTCCGTTTATGTCCTGTGCGTGCTGGTCGCTCTGCATATTGTGGGAGCACTAAAGCACCAGTTCATCGATCGCCACGCCGAACTTCAAAGAATGGCGCTAGTGGTCCGATCCCGACGCTTGATTCCCGGGCGTTGGGTGAAACGGCCCACCAAATCAAAGGCTGGTGGATAAATATGACGGTTCTTTCCGTCAGATTTTACCCACCAGTACCCGATCGCAGAGCAGCGTGAGTCGCAACGCGACCACGATTTGCCGAGTGAATCGGCGGCTTCAAAGCAAAACCGACGTATCGCGCTCCTATGATGCGCGATACTGGAGCATGATCGCGTTGGGCGGCCAGCGTTTCGTTGGCGTCAGCCAATCTGACGAAACGCGAGGGGAACGTTCGAAGCCCGTGAATCATGCGATCAAACAAGAGGATAGAGCGTTTTCAACCTGCACGCAGGACATTGCACGCAATGTCCGGGTCAGGGTGAAGACGCTCCGTCTCGCAAGAGCGCTACAAACTCGGCTAGCTGGTCGGGCGCGAGATCGGAGACGGCCCAGAACGCCATTCCGTCTTGGCTCCAGTGCCGGAAGTTGTAGCCGCTGCGGCTGCCCTCGGTCGGGCCATGATCCAGATGGCCGCCATCCGGCCAGACGTAGAGATCGATGAGGTGCTGGCGCCGCTGGTAGATCAGTGCCGCCACTTTCTTGTCGTCCAGGTAGTCAAGGCGGCCGCCCACCAGCGGAAACCCTTGTGCTTTGAAATCCTTGACCGGCGGCGCGAAGTCCAGTCGCCCATCAAACCACGGCTTGACCGCATGTTGATCGGTGGACACCACATCCATGAGATGGCCGGGCTCCAGCGCCCGGATGTGGTCCGAAACCACCGCGTCGGGCAGGCTGCCGGTATGCGGCAACACGAACACGAGCGCGAGGCATGCGGCCAGCGCGAAGCCGGCACCGAAAGGGGCGGCCGGACCTAACCGCGGCCGCGGCAGACGACGCCACCACGATACATACCTATCGTTCGGCATATTATCGTTTGCCGTTTCTGGCCCTTCTTCCGGGGTCGGGGCCATGGCGGCAAGACGTGCCCGCACGGCGGCGCGCAGATGCTCGGGAGCCGAATAACAGGTCACCTCCTGGCGCATACGCGCCGAGAACGAAATGAGCTGCGCCTGTAGCGCGGCGCATTCGGGGCAACCCTCCAGATGAGCCTCTACGCGCGCGGCGCTGGCCGCCGGCAACTCGCCGTCGACATTGGCCTGGACCAGCAGACGCATCTCGACGCAATCCATATTCATCGCACTGTCCCTTCCTCGTCCTGGCTGCGCATCAAGACCTGACGTGCGCGCCAGAGCCGTGACATGACCGTACCGATCGGCACACCCGTCATGTGCGCGACTTCCTTGTATGAAAACTCTTCAAGTTCGTGCAGCACGAGGCACTCCCGCAACTCCGCCGGCAGAGCCGCCAGCGCGTGGTCCAACCGGACAAAACCTTCGGAGCGGCAGAGCGTCACCTCCGGGTCGTCCGCCGGATCGGCGATTTCCATGGCGATGGGTTCGCCGTCCGGGGTCTGGCCGGCATCATCCAGGCTTATCGTGCCAAACCGCCGCCGAGCGGCAAGCACGCCGTACGCCACGTTCCTCACGATGCGAAGAAACCACGCTCGTGGATCGCTGCCCTTGTAGGAGCCAAAATAAGTCAGCGCGCGAAGTACCGCGTCGTGCACAACGTCTTCCGCGGTTGTGGCGTCTTGCATTAGCCAACGAGCCAGATTGTACGCCGCATCGAGATGAGGCGTGATCAGCTGCTCGAAAGTCCCGGCGACGGGCACCGACACGCCACGCTCCCGCTCGCTCGGCGGACGCCACTTCATGGTTGCCGATACCCGCTATCTGGCAGCCTCCCTGGCGCAAGCTCGGCCCGCCGGGGCCGGCATCGCATCCGCGGCAGCATACCGGCCATTACGTCGTCCTTGCGGACGAAGTGATGATAAAGCACCACTGCAATATGCAGGCCAATCAGCGCAAGTAACAACAGAGCTGTCACGCCATGCACCTCGAAGACTTTTCGGGAAAGCACCCGGTCGACCGGCAACGCGAGGGGCACGACGGCGCCGCCGAACAGGACAATACGATCCCCGTACAGCATGCTCCCAATCAGGCCCAGCAAGGTTCGCAGGATCAACAACGCATAGAGCACACCGGCACTCGCTCGGGCTGTGAAACGTTGGACGGCTGGTACGTCACCCGGCAGCGGCGGGACTCGCGTATACTGGCGGAGGGCAAGCCACAGACAGGTGAGCAGAAGAATCATGACTCCGATTGAGCGGTGCAGCATCACCAGCCAATCCGTCTCCGCGCTGCTGGTGTCGGCGTCGATCATCCACGCGGCCGAATAGGCTCCGAGCAACAGAACCACGGTGATCCAGTGCATCGCTTGCATCGTGCCGGTGAAACCGGGAATCTGGGCATCCGTGCTTAGTGTGCTCTGGCCGCCGCGGACCCTCCAAAACACGCTCTCGCCGGCGGCATCCTTGATCTTGTTCGTCGACTTCACAGCGATCTCCCGAGACATGTGGCCGCAGCATTGACTGGAACTACCGGCGATTTATTCGCGGGCGCCGGGACATATTCTATCTTTCATCGGTCAGGCCCGACCGGCTCACGCCAAACCGGGAATAAATCCAGCGCCCGGGCGGTCTTTCGCGCTGAACCTGGAGTAATGACGCATGCAACGGTCCACAGCCTGGTTGTTCCTGTTGGCGGTGACGCTGGCCAGCCCCGGCCCTGACGCTCGCGCTGCCGAAGGCGGAAATGCCGGAGCCGGCAGTGCCCCGGAACTTGTCGCAGGAGAGCTTTCCGCTGTTGTCAGCATCTCCGGCCTGCGGCAGCCACGCCCAGCAGCCACCACAGTAGTCGCCGGCACGTCGGCCACGGGCGCGACAGAAACGACCGCGTCAGCCATCACCACGCCCGGGGGGAACGGCAGTGCCGCGCGTTCGGAGCCGCGGGCGACGCGCGTTCTCGGCTCCGGCTTCATCATCGATTCCAGCGGGATCATCGTCACCAACAGGCACGTGGTCGAGGGGACCACGGACATCCTTGTCACGCTTCAGGACAATACGCTGCTGCGGGCAACGCTGCTCGCACAGGCAGATCAGATCGACATGGCGCTGCTCAAGGTCACGTCGGCTTCGCCGCTGCCCAGTGTGCGCTTTGGCGACAGCGACGCGCTGCGGGTGGCTGACCGGGTGCTAGCAATCGGTAGTCCCCTCGGTTTTGGCGGGACAGTGACACAGGGCATCGTGAGCGCGCTCAATCGCGATATCCGTGATTCGCCATTTGACGACTACGTCCAGACCGATGCCGCCATCAATCACGGCAACTCCGGTGGCCCCTTGTTTAACTTGCAAGGGGAGGTGTTCGGTTTTAACACCGCGATCTTCGCGCCCAGGTCCAGCGGCTCGATCGGGCTCGGCTTCGCCATTCCGTCCAACGAAATCAAGTTCGTTTCTG
>JAQGHW010000765.1 GCA_028291505.1 Rhodopila sp.
ACAACCTGATGCGAAGTGTTTGTCATGGTCACTCTCCTTTTCAATCGGTGACATAACATTGCGGCTGACGTTCCTTATCTCTGGTTAAGAGATCACGTAACCTTTTGTTAACACTTATCAACCGTTACATTCACCGCGGCTCGGCGCCTCCTTATATATTTCAGTGCATGTCCAGCAGCGAAAAGGGGAGGAGGGTCGCAGCGTCGCGCTTGGTTCTGTCAGCGCTCGTGCCAGCAAGTATAGCTGGCTCGATGAAGGACGAGATTTTTCAGGCGGCTTCCAACACACTCAAAACCGTTGCGGTGCGGCGAAGGAAGTGAAATCTGCGGTAGTCGGCGGACACTGGCTGATTGGTCCGGGAGCGGGAACGGAGAAAGTTACGTAACTCGTCGTAGGCGCGACAGCGGAACCGGCGGTAGCTTTGAGCGGTGCGCTCCCACCGTTCCGAAACAGCCGCCGGTCCGCACCCAATGCATCCCATCTATCCAGCCTCCCTCGCCGCGGCCCTATACCTACACCAGGCGCAATCGAACAGGGACCGAGGCGCGAACGCTGACGGAACCAATGCTCTAGCCAAAGCGTTCCCCTCGCCCCCGGACGATCCCAAATCTCCCGATGCAAGTCGGACCAATTTTCACCACCCGAAATCGCGAGCCCGCGCGACCTTCAGCAACAATGCGCTGAGATCGGCTTCAGTAACGCCGTCTGCCTCCATCATCAGCATGGTCAGCGGATCAGGCGGCCAGGAAAGCCGCATCCCGTCGCATGGCTCGCTCGATAGACATCCACCTGCAACGACATGCTCGCCGGAAAAGCAACCGCAGGCGTCATGATTTTCGATACGCCATTCCATAAGTCTCATGCCTCTATCCGATCCTGAAATCTGATGTCGGACACTCAGTACAGCCACCTGGTTGCGAGCACATGTCCGGCCCAACAAAACATGGCTACAACCGTAAAGACTCACCCCGAACCCAAATAGTCAGCCCGCGTTACGTCCGCAACCTGATGCGCGGAAACCGACATCATGGTGTAGCGATAGCGCCAAAGACTCTCACCCGCCGGTTCTCGCCAAACCCACGACCGATCCGCCGGCAAACAGAAAAGCCCACACAAATGGTGACCACAGATGAGTATAAAACAATCCGCGCCAGGCTTTCGAACCGGCCGCAACCTGGAGGTACTGGACGTTCTCGGCCCAACGATAGAATTCCTGCCAGGCTCAAATCACTTGCCTGCTAACTATTGTATCATGCGTGGCAAAGTTCCACCGGGTATTTTCATACCCCTTCACAGTCATGACGACTTCGAGATCTTCATCATGGTATCAGGAGAACTCGATGCGCTCCAGGAAACACCGGACGGTCCCGGTTGGATCTCCCTCTTGTCTGGCGATGTTCTCGACATTCCTGGCGGGACAAAGCACGCCTTCCACAATCGATCAGCCGAACCGGCAGTCGCGATCATCATCAGTACGGCCAAGATCGGAAACTTCTTCCGGGAAATCGGCCGGTCGATCGTTCCAGGCAGCCCAGCCAGCTCTGCTCCACCTCTCGAAACGATCCAGCATTTCCTCCGAACCGCCGAAAGGTACGGCTACTGGATAGCCACCCCAGAGGAGAATGCCGCGGTCGGCCTCCAGATGCCGGATCCTAAAGTGGATGCATCCCCCGCCCGCTGAAGTAAAGCATGATCACGTCCAACCGAATCTCCAAAGCGTGATCATGCGATTCCTCAAATTGCCAGCGGTATTCCCGAGAAGATATTATCGGCGTCAAAACGTCCCTTTACGTCCCGCAATCTGCCAATATTGCTGCCATGCGCGAATGGGATTTGATCATATGCCTCAGGCCCCAGCACGTTGGGGTAACCACCAGGCGACGCATGACGCGCAGCCATTCGGGACAACTCGCCCGCCCAACGCCGGTGGCTCGTCCCATCATCCCCCGGAGCGGAATCCCACGCCGCGAGGATCTCCAGCATGAAGTGCTCTCGGCGCAGGCCGAACGCCGTTGCGCTTGCGCTGATTCGCGCGGCTGCGCCATGGAAGTGATGCAACATGATCATCGAAAATGGCGACGTCCTCGCATCTTCCCCAGCAACGAGTTCAGAGAGTAACGCCGGTGCCAATTCCGTCAGCCAGCGGGTCTCCAGCGCGTAGTGCCGGCCATTGACGACGTGGTCATCGAACATGCCCAGCAGGTCGCCGAATGTCATTGCGCTGACCTGTGAGACGATGGGCTTGCCCAGACGCCGCAGCACCGTCATGCACTCCTCGCCGGCAGACGGGCTGCCGCTCCACACCGGTGCCAGGAAAACCACTGGACCCACGTCCGGCGGCGACATCATGCCGGCCATAACCGTTAGTTCGTCGGGCGCCGATGCCATGATCTCAGCGTATCCACGCAGCACCGAACCCGCGTCCGACAAGGGAAACAGGATCATGCCGGCCAGCAGTTCGCGCATCGGATGCAGCCGAATCCGCAGCGCCGTTACCACACCGAAGTTCCCGCCGCCGCCGCGAAGGGCCCAGAACAATTCGGGGTGCTCCAGGTCGCACACGGTAATGCGTCGCCCATCCGCGAGAACGATCTCGACCCCGAGCAGATTGTCCACCGCCAGGCCGTACCGGGGGCTCAGCGGGCTGTAGCCGCCGCCAAGCGTCAGACCGGCCAACCGACGGAACCACAGCCGCCGGCAACCGCGACAAGACCCTGCTGCGCGGCGGCATCGATGACATCCCGGACCGTCGCACCACCCCCAACCGTCGCCATCCCTCTCTCGGCATCGACCTCAACCTGCCGCATCGCGGACAGATCGATCACCAGCCCATCGGGCGAACCGCCCAGTCGTGCCCCCCACCACGCTCGGACAACGGCAGGCGATGCGTTCGCGCGGCACGCACGGCCGCCCGAACATCGTCATCGGTCTCGCAGTGCGCAACCAGTGCCGGTCGATGCTTCACCGCTCCATTCCAAATCCGCAGCGCGCTGGCATAGCCCGCGTCGGTCGGAAGTGAGACCTTGCCCCGCATAACCTTGCGCAAATTGCCGGCCGCCGCATCTATCGTACCCATTGCAACCTCTTCGTCATTGGACGATGAATGCTGCACCGGGCTACGCTACACGGTGATTGCTCGGCAGACACTCAGCATTACAAACGTAATGCATTACCACCAGAAGTATCGAACCTAAACCACGCCAAACCTGCGCACAGACTTCGAATGCTTGCGCTGCAGACAGTCCGTCATCGTGCTGGCGATCTCGGCGGCGATGATGGGCCAGGGCACGACATCGGATATGCCCGCGGCGACCAACGAATTGGCGGCGAACTGGTCAGCCCAAGCCGTCGCCAGCAGGATCGGGACCGCCGGTGCGATCCCGTGCAGTGTGGTGGCGAGTTCAAGCGCCGCGGATATCGGCACTAACTGCCCGACCAGGACCAGGTCGAAACGTCCCGGGGACTCCCGAAACATCGCCACGGCATCCTCCGCGCCAGAAACGCCGACCGGCTCATAGCCGAGTGCGGCCAGGATTTCCTCGTTCCGGAGCAATCGTTGCGGGTCTTCCTCCACCACCAGCACCGTCTCGCCGCGCCCAAGCGGCAGAGCCGGAACATTGTCCGCCCACATCGACACGGCCGTGACAATGCGAGGCAGCCAGACTTCGAAGCGGCTTCCGTTCCCGACCGTACTCGTTACATCTATCGCGCCACCGTGTTCGTTCACGATTTCGCGGGTCGTCGCCAGCCCCAATCCGTTGCCCGTCGAACGCGTGGTAAAAAATGGCTCGAACAGCCGTTCGACATCAGCATCGTCAATACCTCGCCCGGCATCGCTCACCGCGATCCGCACATACCGGCCGGCAGGAAGCAATCCGTGGCTGAGCGACCGCCCCGTCGAAATATCGATCGCATCGACCTCCAACTCGATGCACCCGACTTCATCCATCGCCTGCGCCGCGTTGTTGCACAAGTTCATGATTACCTGCTGCAGCTGCCCCGCAACGCCGGACACAACCTCCGAATCTAGCCTTTCCCCAAGCGACAGCTCGATCGTCGCAGGTAATGAAGCACGTAATAACGAGGTTGCCTCTGCGACCAGTGTGTGGATACTCACCGGGCTGTGGTGCACATCCCGTCGCCGCGAAAAGGTCAGGATCTGATCTACTAATTCCCGCGCCCGCTCGCCCGCTCGATGGATCTCGTTAAGGACGGAATAGCCCCGGTTGTCGGATACATTCATTTCGACGGCCATTTCGGTGTAGCCTAGAATTGCACCAATAATATTGTTGAAGTTATGCGCGATCCCGCTGGCAAGCGCGCCCACCGTCTCCAGCCGTCGCGCCTGATGCAGGCGGGCCTCAAGCCGCGCACGTTCTTCTTCGAGCAGTTTCCGGCCCTGGCCGTTGGCGACCGCATCAAGCGCCATCCGCAACAAACCCAGGTCTTCAACCGGAATGACCCGGCAAGCTGGCGTGACCGCGTCAAGGCCCAGCAGAACCCCGCCGCCATTCGCGGCCTCGCGGCACGCGCATGCCCACCCCTGCAGGCCCGCGGCCACAAGGGCATCCTGGAATTCTCCCGGCGCCAACCGTGCGACCCGCGGAATATGCACCACCCCGTTGGTCGCCGAACCGGACCGCTCCACCAGCAACGGTGCCTGATCCGGCCAGCCTGCGGAAAAGCCGATCTGCGCCCGGGACCACGCATATGTTTGCGGGGATGGCCCGGACAGCACGAAATACGCCCGGTCGGCACCAAAGCATCGGGCAACGTCGGCAAGCGCCCGCTCGACGATGGAATCGATCTCCTGCACTTCCGCGGTGACAAAGCTCATCGAAATACCGGCAATCACGTGCTCGAAGGCCGCTCGGCGACGCAGCGCCTGCGCCCGTCCGTGCAAACGCCATCCAAGATAAGCGAGAAGCCCGACCAGGATCAGCGACGCCAGATAAAGCATCGTTCGGAACTCACGAGCAGTCGCCCTCGATATGCTTTGCTGCGACAAGATCGTCGCGCGCAGCACCTGCTGCCCCTTCCGTTGCGGCGTCGGGATAAGTTCCTTCAATATGCCGTCGGTTGCCGGAAGCAGGTTATATAGCAGGCGTCCATGCGCCAGCAGCGCCGCGCCGGATTCGGGGTTGCCGAACTGCGACGGCAGCGCGGCCAGTTCGTCCAACCGATTCCGAACCTCGCCCGCCGTCTCCGCGGATGTGTCCAGTGACAGGCGCAGCATCGCGGCGACCAGTGCACTGGTCGCCGGCGCCGCCGATCCACCCCCGCTGGGTGTCCCCGAACGGGAACTGATCAACGCGAAAGACGCCAGCGAATTCTGCAGCAAGGCATTGTTGCTCTTGAACTGTTCGACCAGGACCTCCTGTCGGGAGATCGAGGTAGCAAGCCGGTCAACTTCGGTTTCCGTTGCAAGATCGCCTGCCGCGACCTGCCGCAACCGCTCGATCGAAGCGTCCAGCGCGTTCATCTCCCGTACCAGCGGATCGTAATTTCGCAGCACGCCGGTTCGTGCGCTCAGAACATCCCGATGCAGCGCGGCCTCCAGCATCGCGAAGTGTTCCATTTCTCCCAACGCCCGATCAGAACGTTCGGCTCCGGTATCGATGGCGCCAAGCGAAAGCCACGTGAGCAAAATGATCAGCAACGGAATGACCGCGACGGCCGGCACGATTTTCATGGTGAAGCCGCGACAAGCGGCACCCCGCGATAGGTCCCGGTCAACGTCCGCAAGAACGCGACAATTGCCTGGATCTGCTGATCCGACAATGCCAGGTCAAGCTGCGCGGCTCCCATCTTCCGCACGGCGTCATCCAGTGTCGCGGCGCTGCCGTCCTGAAAATAGGGCGCGGTGACCGCAACATTCCGCAAGCTTGGGACACGCAGTATCTCCGGCTTCGGCGACGCGAGCGGATGGAAAATGCCGTGCCGCTCGTAAAGATTGCCGCCGACATTCACCCCCTGATGACAGGAGACGCAGCCCAGCGACTTGAACAGCCCATAACCGGCCAGTTCCTCGGCGTTCAGCGCCGTCGGGTCACCCTGAAGCCAAAGATCAAATCGGCTTCCCGGGGTCAGCAGCGACCGTTCATAGGTCGCGATCGCATCCAGCAGGCTCGTTCCGTCCGGCGCATGGTCGTAGGCGTCCCTGAACTCATCGACCATCTTCGGATCGGCGTTCAGCTTGCCGAGGACCTCATCGACATTGGTATTCAAATTTGCCGAATTTTCCAGCGAAGATTGGGTCTGCGCCTCGAGCGTACGAAAATTGCCCTCCCAGTTCAGCCGAAAGCTCAACGCCGCATTGAATATGGTAAGCGTATCGAACAGAGGATCCGGCCCCCCGGCGGCTCTCGTGCCTCGCTTTCCACCGGTACCATTGGTGTGCAAGTCGTGGCAAGACAGGCAGGAAAGCGTCCCATCATGGGACAGCCGGTGATCCCCAAACAGACGCTCGCCAAGCGCGACCTTTCGCGCATCGGCGGCAGGCGGTTGCGGGATCGGCGTTATCGGCTCCTGCCGGGTCGGTGGCGCTCCGAATTGATTTTGTAGACCGGCGGCTTGTATCGACACACCAGCACTCGGGACCAACAGCGCCAGGCAGAACCAGACCGACCGGCGGCGCAACGGCCGAACGGTCGGGGTCGCTGGTTCAATGCCGAAGTGCCGCGATTTCAAGATTGGCCACATCGATTGCTCATGGTCCAAAACCTCACCATTTCTGGGGAAGCCCGTACCGCGCCGGGTATTCGATTTGCCGCCAATAAAGGTCTTCGTTCTCCCACTCACGATCGTTCAGCATCTCGGTGGTCAGCTTGGTTTCTCTCTGGCGTCGATACCTCGGCCGCAACCTCAGCAGGCCGGCTACGGAAAACCTCGCCCTACCATTGCGCGGCCTCCGGGCAACCGGCTTAGGTACCGGTTTCGTCTCGGGTTCCCTTTGATCCGAGTAGTAGCTCGGGTCGGGAAAGCCCGGGTACATGGCTTCGCCATAGGCGGCACACCCTTCAATAAAGGCGGTCATCAGCCATGACAGAGCCCTAATGACCGGGGATCGCGGTTTACCCCGCCCATCTGACGATCCAGGTGGTGTGCCCACCAGCCCATCGCCGGCCGAAACGCCCCCCTTTGGTGCCGCCGCCCAAAGGTCCGGCGCAGACCGTTCGCCGCCATCCATCCAGTCTTTAGATCGCATCGATCTCTCCCGCGTTATGTAGACAGGAGTTATCATGCGGTGGGCCGATTGCGGCAGCGTTCCAGCATTCCGGGATAGAGTTACACTTGTAGCGCGGCCGATCGCCCTGAAGCCCTGCGTCGCGGCATCGGCACTCGTCACACCGGCTCGACTGGCAGGACAAACACGTACCCGACACCCCGCTCGGTGCGGATAATCCGCGGCGCACTCGGGTCAGCCTCAAGCTTCCGTCGAAGCCGAAGGATTTGCACATCGATACTTCGGTCGAACACATCCTCGTGTATACGCGTCGCCTGTAGCAGATGTTCGCGTGTCAGCGGTCGCTGAGGCGCATCAAGGAACGCGATCAGCAGGGCGTATTCGCCTTTTGTCAGCGCGACAGGATCGCCGTTGGGGTCCGTCAGGCGCCGCGCGCGCCGGTCGAGTTGCCAGGCCCCAAAGCGGCAGCGACCGTGTTCGGACTCTCGTTGCGAAACCGCGATCCCCGTCTCCCGCCGCCGCAGCACGGCGCGGATTCTTGCGAGAAGTTCACGTAGACCAAATGGTTTGGTAAGGTAGTCGTCGGCGCCAAGTTCCAGGCCCACCACCCGGTCTATTTCGTCCCGGCGATGACCGGTCGTTATAATGACGGGGACGTCCGAACGAGTCCGGATGTCACGCAGCAGATCCAGGCCGTCTTCCTGACCCAGCCGGAGGTCCAAAATCACGATATGCGGCTCGTTAACTGCGAAATATCGCATTACCTCCTGTTTATTTATTGCTGAAACGACACGCATATTGTGCTGCTCCAGATAGTTGATCAACATGTCTTGCATGAACCGGTCATCATCGATGACCAGGACACGTTTCGTCGCTTGGCTCGTCGCATGGCTAACGCCCTCGGATCCGCACGGCGTGCGCGCCCCGACGCCGTCAATCCGATTCGCTTCCGCATTCATTCAAATTGACCCCTGTGTCTGACACAAGAAAAGTCCGCGGCTGCGCAAGCACTAGCGCAACCGCGTACGCAACGCTTTCCTGCCATGCCGCGACCCGCGGCCATGACCTACGGTTCCCAACCTCTAATCCAGGTGGAAGCCGCGGCTGCCGCCAGAACAGCGGAGTACCCGCGCAGGAACACCTGACCATAGCATGGACCTATCGACCAGAGTCGAACTATAGTGTTTAGAGTCAGTCTTGCAAAGGTAATATGGCGAGCATGGTCCACGACGGAGGTACGAGTAGGCGGAAGGAATACGCAGAGACAACGCGACAAGCGATCATCGACGCGGCGCGCCGACTGTTCAGTGAGCGAGGGTACTTCGCGACAAAAGTGGATGACATCGCCACCTTTGCAAGGGTCTCGCCAGCGACTGTCTATGCGGTATCCGGCGGCAAGCAGGGTTTGCTTCATACCCTGATGGAAATTTGGACGACCGCCCACGTCGTGAGTGCCACGATCAGCCGGATCGAGCAGATGGACGTTCCAGAGGATATCGTCCGGTTGGTCGCCGCCGCCTGCCGAGGCATGCGTGAAGACTGCGGCGACGTCGTGCGCGTGCTGCTCACCACCGCGCCACATGACAAGTCTGTGGCAGTCAGCTTGGCCATCGCGACCGACCGCTACCGGCAGGCTTTCGTCCCGATCGCCCAGCGGCTTTTGCAGCTCGGCGCTCTGCGCGACGGCATGGACCTGAACCAGGCGGTTGACGTTCTCTGGTTCTACTTCGGATATTCAGGGCTCTTCACTCTGCACGATGAAAATGGCTGGACGTACTATCGTGCCGAACAATGGCTCGGTGATCAGGCCGTCCATGCCTTGCTCCGAACCGATGCGTGATCGGAACCTCCGGCACCGCGACTGCTCCACTCTACCGAAGCAGTCGCAACACCCGTTCCCTTCAGCCCACCGTCGATTCCATCATCTCAGCCTCCACCAGCCGCACCAGTGCCGGGTCCTGATAGGCGGTGATCGGCTTCAGCATATGCCAGACCTCGACAACCAGCCTTTGCACCGCCTCGTCACGCGCCGCCACCCGAGACAACGCCCTCCCAAATCTCAGCGAATGCTCGATGTCCGCCGGCCGCTCTCCGCGCGTCGCGGGAACAGCGAAATCGGGGATAGACGCCATTGTCCATGGCGTTTCGATCAGGGATTTCGCCTCGGCAAGGAACAACTGCCCCAGCCCGCGCAACGGATCCCGCTCCGACGTGCAAGCGCCTAGCAGGCGATGAAGCAGGCTTGCCTCCTTGGCCGCCACGGTCATACCCTGCCCATAGATCGGATTGAAGCGACAGATCGCATCACCGATGGGGATCAATCCGTCCGGAAACGCCTCCAGCCGCTCGAAATGCCGCCACGCACTCTCACGGAAACCGAAACGTGCCAGCCTTGCCGTCGGACGTGCATGCCTGACCGCGTCGTAGATCGTGCGCGTGGAAAGTTGCCGTAGATACGCCAGTAGCTCGCTCCATTCCCCGGGTGGCCGCTCATTCCCGCGGCCGGCCACGCTCAACATCCAGCGGTTGCCCTCCACTGGAATCATCACGGCTCGACGAGTGGAGTGCGGAGCATTCGGGTGCGTCAACACCAGCTTCCAGTCCGGCGGGGCATCGTGCGGAATGTCCATGACGGCCGTCGTGTAGCCAATGTCGACACCGATCGTGGTCTCCTCCGGCAACGGCCGCCCGATCGACCGCAGCAACGCCGACGTCAGGTGACCACGCCCAGACGCCTCCACGACAAGGTCGGCGGGAACTGTCTCGCTGCAGTCGGCATCCGTGGTCAAGGTCCGCGCAGCGCTGACGCAACGCACCGCGGCAACGCGCTGTCCATTGGCGGTCGCAACGATGCTTAGTGCTCGGGTGTCGTGGTGCAAAGTGACGTTGGCTCGTTGCGAAACACGTCGCCGCAGGACCGTTTCGATCAGCGGGCGGGTCATCGTATAGCCGATCCGGCCGAAATCGCGCTGCGGCATCGGGGCACGATCGGGAAATTCCTCGCGCAGGTCCTGATTGATCCGCATCCGCACGGCACCGGCCCGAACAAGATCCTCGCCGATACCCGGGAACAAGTCTTCCAGCGCGCATTGACCACCCACCAACAGGCCATGCGTGTGCCCCGCCTGCGGCGTCCCCGGGCGGGGAACCAGCGCATCCGCCGGACTGTCCCGCTCCAGCACCAGAACCCGCTCAAACCAATCGGCCAAAGCCCCGGCCGCGGCCAGCCCGGCGATGCCCGCGCCAATAACAACCGCTTGCCGCCCAATGAAACCGGAATGCGTCGCAGGATAGCTGTGGTCACCGATGCGCTGCGTCATATAGAACCTCCTCGCTTGTAACAGCGAAAAGGCTTGAACCGGCGGCATTACCCCCCGATGTCCGCGCACCGAGAAAGTGCTACAGGCGTAGTACGACGCCCCACGCGCGAAGGATCTGAAAGTTCTATACTTCGACCCGCTGATATCGCGCGCAGGGTTGGGGTGGCGGCTGCGCGCCGACAAAGACCCTCGTATCAGACGAACTTTATCAACGTCCCCCCATGTCCATCGTTCGCCGGCGCCGAGAAACTGGCGGACGTGTAGCTGCCGCTGAACGTCAGGGTGGCCGAATGCGCGGCATCGGTCACCACTAGCTTGCCCGTCGAAGCAGTATAGCTCAGCGGTTTCACCGTCGCGAATGCGATATCGCTGAAGTCGATCACATCGCTGCCGCCAAAGCCCTTGGTCGTGCCGCCTAAGAAACTAGCGGCATTGCCGAGGAACGTGTCGCCGAAGCTTGACAGTCCCACCAGCGTGTCGTGCCCGCCAACGCTCTGCAGCTTCTGGTTCGCGCCACCCGCGGTCATCGTTTCACAGCCGGTGGTCGAACCGATCGCCGTGATAGACCCAAGCGAACCAAGGCCCGGGTTGGTGGTCGCATCAAGCGTAACGGTCAAATTTGTATCGGCCGCGTTCAGGGTCACGTTGCCACCGGACGTCACCTCCAGAAGCTCAATGGAAATCTCATCGATCAACGCAAGGTACTCTGGGTTAGATGGTGAAATGGTGAGTTTTTACATGCCTGGTCGCGCTACCGCGGGACCTGGGATTCGTAGCGGCGATCAATTTGCGCGAGCCTTCGGCTTCATCTCGGCGGCACTTATGGGAATCGGTTGCGCCGGCGGCCAGCATTGACCGCCGGCTGTGGTGTGCGATGATTTGGAAAATGCAACCGGAGGACAACGCCATGGCTGAAAATAGCACCGACCTCGATTTCCTCGCCGGCGTTCGCGTCGTTGACTTCACCCAGTTCGAAGCCGGCCCATCCTGCACCGAGGCTCTTGCCTGGCTCGGCGCCGAAGTCGTGAAGATCGAGAACCCCAAAGTTGGCGATCCCGGTCGCCGTCTTCGCCCCGGCCAGCCGGACGATGATCCGTACTATTTTCACATGTTCAATGCGAACAAGAAATCGATCACGGTCAACTTGAAATCCCCGCGTGGACTGGCGATCGTGAAGGACCTGCTGCGCAAGGCAGACATCTGCGTGGAGAACATGGCGCCCGGCACAATCGAGCGCCTGGGTCTGGGCTACGACGACGTGAAGGCGCTCAATCCCGGCATCATCTTTTGCCAGATCAAGGGCTTCGGCACCGGCAGCCCGTATGAGAAGAACCTCGCGTTCGATATGATCGCCCAGGCGACCGGCGGCACCATAAGCGTAACCGGCGAGCGGGGTCGTCAGCCGGTCAAGCCTGGTGTTTCACTGGGCGACACCGGCACCGGGATGACGATGGCCATCACCATCCTCGGTGCGCTGCGCAAGCGCGACAAAAGCGGCGAGGGTTGTCGCCTTCAGGTCGCCATGCAGGACGCAATGCTGCATTACATGCGCACCAATTTCTCGACCCAGGCTAAGTTTGGTAAGGCGGTTGAACGCGACGGCACCCGCTCCGGCGGTGGCACCAACGGCCCCTCCGGCCTGTATCCCTGTGCGCCCGGCGGTCTGAACGACTACGTGTGGATCATGACGAGCCGGGGAAATCCGGAACATTGGTCCCGGCTCTGCAAGGTGATGGGCCGCGAGGAATTGACCAACGATCCGCGCTTCGCCACACCGACGCTGCGCGTGAAGAACGACGCCGACCTGGACCCGATCATCCGCACCTGGACGAAGACCCTTACCAAACATGAAGCCATGGCGCTCGTCGGCGGCGCCGGGATCCCGGCCGGGGCAGTATTAGATACGATGGAGTTGCAGAACGACCCCAGTTTCGTGGAGCGCGGCATCATGCAGACGATGGAGCATCCAACTCACGGCGGGTTCAAGATGCCAGCGTGGCCG
Organism: Rhodopila sp.; assembly: GCA_028291505.1. Taxonomy (GTDB): domain Bacteria; phylum Pseudomonadota; class Alphaproteobacteria; order Acetobacterales; family Acetobacteraceae; genus Rhodopila. The sequence continues at coordinate 12,509 of JAQGHW010000765.1, forward strand.
GTGCGGGTGAATGGCAAGCCTCCGAAGGTGAAGGCGTCCCCAATACTGGGGCAGCATACACAGGATGTGTTGAGCGGTTGGTTGGGGATGTCGGCTGCGGAGGTGGAGGGACTGAAGCGCGAAGGGCTGTTGTAGGGCAACGCTCACCAGCTGAACCGCTTGTCGTCCATTACCGGCCGGCGGCTACCCAACAGGGAGGTTCTGTCAGCGCTCGTGCCAGCAAGTATAGCTGGCTCGATGAAGGACGAGATTTTTTAGGCGGCGTCCAACACACTCAAAACCGTTGCGGTGCGGCGAAGGAAGGGAAATCTGCGGTAGTCGGCGGACACTTGCCCGGTCCACAGCTATGCCAGTAGTCCAGTGCGGCCCGGGGCTTGGGGGTCATCTCGCCTTCTATCCGCCAAGTGCACAAATGCCCCAATCCATGCAACAACACCCCAACCCTGGATGATTATCCTCGGAGACCGACGGCCAGGAAGCGATCAAGCATCGCATTGACTTGGCCGGCCACCTCGATCGTGTTGAAGTGGCCGGCCAGAAGCGTCTTTGCGACGACCAGTTGCGGGCAGAGTTCTTGCAGGCGATTGAGGTCGCGCGCCATGTTCACCAGGGGTACATCTGCGGAAATATAGGCCATCGGGATTTTGCAGGCTTCTGCTGCAGGAACCGGATCATGGTTCAGCGTGAAATTTCGAATGGTCGAGTAAGCCACATGCTGCGGGGTTTTTTCGCAAGGCGGCAGGATATACTTGTCGTATATCACCTTCCGCCGCGCCGGATCGTCGAAGTCGCAGCCGATGTCCCACGCGTTCGCTCTCGACACCGCCAGATAGTTCGGCCCGCCGATACCGTCCAGCAGCCGATGAACGTCGGGGCTGTCGCGCAAAGCCGGAGGCGGCATGACAATCGAGTCGATCATCACCATGCCTGAGGCCAGGTCCGGGTACCGTCCGCATAGCTCCAGCGCAATCGCGCCGCCCAGGCTGTGGCCGATAACGACCGGCTTTTCCAACCCCAGCTGACTGCATTGCCAGGCACTATCGTCCGCGAACCCCGCCATGGTGTATTCTTGTTCGGGCGCGTCGCTTTCCCCGTGACCACGGAGATTGATGGCCACGACACGACGGCTTTGGGCAAAATGGGCGATCTGGGGCGTGAAGATCCCATGATCGCCGGTCCAACCGTTGATCAGAACGAGCGGGGATTTTCGGGGGGCACTCGGTCCGGCCTCAAAATGCGCGAGGTGCACACCTTCACGGGCCATGAGAACCAGCCTTGATGGAGGATCTGCAAGCATATTTGGCTCCTGTATTAAGCTATTGAAATCACCGGCACTGGTTCGAATACAGGTTGATTTCGGACCGATTGGAAAGCGATGACAATCGCCACGTTTCGATGGCGGGACAGCCTGCCGGCCCGGTGGCCGAGCGGCATGCCGCGGAACGATCTACCTAAGATTCTATGGGCTTATCCCAATGCCAGGTTCGTGGATCATGTAAGCAGGGCGAAGCGTTCAGCAGGTCGAACGACGCATACATACGATGCAATCGCGAGTACGCAGAAGAAAACCATGACCACGGCCATCGAATACGCCGAATGCCCGTCGAACAGCCCGGCTACGAGCCCGCTGGATGAAGCGGCGGCGACCATCTGGACAAATACCAGCACGGCGCTGGCGGAGCCTGTGATCTCGGGCAACGGCTGCATCGCCCCGTTCATTGCGTTCGGCGAGATCAACCCGAACGACAGCGCGACACCGACCATCACCAACACGACGAGCATGATCGACTTGCCCCCTGCGATGACCATCACCAGCAAAAAGACTGCAAGAACCGACGAGAGACTCAGGCCGATCGTGATCATCTGACCGGGCGACACGCCCCAGGCACCCAAACGTTTGTTGACGAACGTTCCGCCCATTACGGATAGCGAGCTTGCCCCGAAGATCACACCATATTGGCTGGGGCTCAGGCCCAGGGCGTTGATGAAGAACAGCGACGAGCCGGTGATATAGGCGAAGACCGCCCCCGCGGCTGCGGCATTGCACAGGATGTTCCCCAAGCAGACGGGATGCAGCACCACGCGAAAATAGTTGCGGGCGATCGCCGCAGGTCTCAGCCGGGTGGCCGGATTGATCGTTGCGCTCTCCTCGAAGCTTCGCATCGCCAGAAGCAGAACGAAGCACGCTCCGATCGGCACCAGATAGATGACTCGCCAGCCGCCTAGTGCGAGCAGCGCCGCGCCGACCGTCGGCGCGACCATTGGGACGATGTTTACGGCAAAGACCACATAGGACATCTTTGCCCGTGCAACCGCCCCCTCGAAGAGGTCGCGGACAATCGTGACGGCGGCCATTCCCGGGCCCGAAGCCCCGGCACCCTGGAAGGCTCGGAAAATCAAGAGCTGCGGCAGTGAATGGGCGAAAAAGCAACCGATGCTCGCCGCGATCACCAGCGCACAGCCGAATACGACGATCGGTTTTCGGCCGAATCGGTCTGACACAGGTCCATACACGAGCAGCGCGCCACCGAGACCAAGCAGATAGACGCTCATCGCCAGGCCGACGTCCGATGGCGGAGCGCCAAGCGCCGAGCCTGTCGCCGACAGGGTCGGCAAGATCATGTCGATGCCGAAGGTTGGCAGGGCGGATAGAAGACCAAGCAGCAAGGTAAATGCGAAGGAATCAGGATGTATTCGCACAATCAGGGACCACCGTCATTGGCCGGCACGGGTCGTTCGTTACACGTCACGGCAACGATGCAATGCCGGAATCGTCGTCGTGACGTTGACCCACCGTGAAGAGCAAGCATCGCGGTACCAGGTTCTCGCGGCACGTCAGGCTCGCGCTCGATGCAAGCTCCGGCGCATGACCGACTCGGCCTCACGCCGATCGGCCACGATCATCTCCATTTCGCGGACGAGGTTGGACGCATCGATGTCGGCCATGATGGCATCGCCCACGCGACGGGCCGCGGCTCGGAACTGCGGCTCCTTGATCAGCCGGTTCACCGCGGCGGCAATTTCCACTTCGGACGCTGTCGGAGGTAACTGAAGGCCGGCGCCTTTCGCCTCGACCCGCGCAGCGTTATCGCCCTGGTCTCGCCCGTTGGGCAAGATCAGCTGCGGCAAACCGTTGATCAGAGCACGGCTGACGGTCCCGTGGCCGCCCTGTGTCACCACAAGCGAAACGTCCTTCATGACAGCGTCATGCGGCGCGCTGTGCAGCAAGTGGACATTCTCCGGGGCCCGGAGGTCGGCGATGTCCAAATTGGGGCCGGTCGTTGCGACGGCACTAATCTCGACCGTTCCCACGGCATCAAGGACCCGCTGAACCAGATCGCCCTGGCCTTGCGCACCTGAGCTGCAAGCGATCAGCGCACGAGGGCGATCAGATTGTGCGGACCAGGGCGCCCGCCTCGGCTTCGACCAGCTGGGCTGATCGAGCAACGGTCCAACATACCGGACATTGCCAGGCAGAAAGTCAGCCTGAAAATCGAAAGCCTGGCTGATTGCGAGCAGCAGACGATCGGCCCGATCGAACAGATCCATGACATGTGTCAGGCGCGTGAGGCCCAGGTGGACACGAGCATCATTCAGGGTCGGTAGAAAGCTGTTCAACAAGCCGGTCCACCGGTCACTGGCAGCCGCGACTTCGGCCCGTTCGTTTGGCGTCCTGGGTTGAGTCAAGCCGCTGGCGGCCGGTGGTACGCCAGGTAGCGGTCGAAGACTGATATGGGGTGAAAGCATAGCGACGGGAGCACCGGCTGCCTCTGCCCCAAGTACCGCACCAAAAAGCAGATCGATGGTGAGAACGGCATCCGTTGGAGCGCGGCCGATCTCATCCCGGACATCGGCCGCATAAGCGGCGGCCGGTTCGAACACGGCTTTTCGAAGCCAGTCATTCATGTTCGAGCAATCTGTCGGGTCCGCAGCGAGCCCAGTTGGGGCGCGGCGCCATGTCACGAGGTCGAAATCCGCCGCCTCGACTTCGTCGCGCATCGCCGGGTCGGCGGTTACACGGACACGATGTCCATTCCGCCGCAACTGCCGTCCTGCGGTCAGCAGCGGGCTCAGATTGCCCGAGGTGCCCCACGACGCGAGCAGAAAATTGTAAGACATAGAGAGTCTTCTCCTGAGTAATCCGCACTGAAGACGTGAGCCGCGCTCCGCGTCGGCGCCGGTTGTGAAGTTATCAAACCGCCGGATGCCGTCCGCTCAGATCCACGGCGGGAACTTTCGACGACCTCGGCTTCTGAACGATGTCGAGGGTGAGCAGAATCATGACATTTGTAATGACGGGCGGCGCAAGATCGACGACCGCGCAAGCGCGGTGCCTATGGACGGCGGCTGGAGGGCAACGAAAATACTTGCCTTACGGATCATGCTATCCTCGGTGTCGTAGACGAGCCTCTTGCTCCCGGCTGAGGTTGGTATGCCGCATGGTACACGGAAGAAAAGATTACGGTTTATTATATGATCATCTGCTAACCGGGACATAAACGGTTCTTTATTTGAGGCCCGTTCAGATCAACACCATCAAAGTCGGTCGGCGCGACCAGGCCGCCCGGCACCGTCAAGTTGCGCGGCCCTCTCCGGCGATGGCTTGTGCAATGCTATTGCTGATCGTCTCTCCGACGAACAAGGAA
>JAQGHW010000847.1 GCA_028291505.1 Rhodopila sp.
TCATCGGCCAGGAAGTTCACCGCCACGGTGGCGCCGAATCCGGCTAGCATCTTTGCGGTGGCAAAACCGATACCGGATGCGCCGCCCGTCACCAAAGCGGTCTTTCCGGTCAAATCGTAACGAATCATGTTCCCTCCATCGGGCCGATCGCCCGCAATGCTTGTTTCAATGCCAGCAATTTCCGGTCGCGTTCGCGGAACAGCTCTTCCGGGGAACGATCGCCCCAGTCGAAATATCCTTTGCCCGCCATCACCCCGGTGCGCCCTTCGGCGATCAGCGCATCGAGCGTCTCACTGCGGCCCTCCGGCACCGGCGGCGTATAGCTGCGGTTCTTCATCCCTTGCTGCATCAGCAGCAATCCAGTGAAGTCCGCCTTCGCCATGATCCCAAGTATAGGGATGCGCAGCGCCAGCCCGTGCAGCACCGAATCGTCGATGTCTTTCGGCGTGACCAGCCCCTCATCCAGCAACCGGTAGACCTCCAGCTGCATCGCCGCCTGCAGCCGGTTGGCGACGTAGCCTTGCACCATCTGCTTGAACACGACCGGCGCCTTGCCCATCGCCTTCACCATGTCCCGCACGATCTCGATCACCCCGGGTTTCGTTGCCGGTCCCGGGCAAAGATCAACCAGGTCGCACAGATATGGCGGGGTGTACCAGTGGGCAATAACAGTACGCTCCTGCAACGCCTCCGGCACCAGTGGGAAGATATCCAGGTTGGAGGTATTGCTGGCCAGGATCGCATTCGGTTCCATCAGCGATTGAAGCTGGTCATATAGCGCCCGTTTCACGTCAGGCCGTTCCACCACCGCCTCGACCACGACGGAGGCCCCCTTCACCGTGTCCGCCAGCGACGGCACACAGCGCACCGCCGCCGAAAGCCGCTGACGGTCCCAGCTCCCATCCGCCTCACCCGCCTCCGCCAACGTCGCGAGTGCGGTGGCCATCAACCCCGGCGCTCGAGCCAACGTTTCGGCATTGTTGTCGGTCAGTCGCACCTGATGCCCGCCCAACGCAAAAACCAAAGCCAGCGCATGCCCCATCAGCCCAGCGCCGACAACCGCTACTTCCGCCATGGTCAGACCCCCTCCGGCAGCCAGGGCTCCGGTGCCCTGCAGTCGATATCCGTTGCTACATCGACGACAACGGTTTCATCCGATGCCAGTGCGTCCCGCAACGCCGGCCCGATCTGCGACGGATCCTCGACCCGGATGCCGCGCAGGCCAAACACCTTCGCCACATCGGCGAAATTCGTCGGCCCAAACCGCACCAACTCAGCGACATCTCCCGGCTTGTTGCCCTGCTGGCGCTGAATATTCGGCCATCCCTGCCCGAACCCGGAGTTGTTGTTGACCACCAGCACAACCGCGATCCCGCGCCGCCGCGCCGTTTCCAGTTCGGTCAAATGATAGTACAGAGCCCCATCGCCCGACCAGCAGATAACCTTTCGTTTCGGTGCCGCGCACTTCGCACCAAGCGCCGCCGGGAACGACCACCCGAGCGAACCGGCCGCCCGTAGATACGTCTGTCCCTCGCCGTTCAGTTCGATCAAAGAACTGCTCCAGATGCTCGAATACCCCGTATCCGCAACCAGAATGCCATCCGCCGGCAGCGCTCGCGTAATCTCCTCGCACAACCGGTCCGGCCAAATCGGACTGGCATTGCTAGCCAGCGCAGCCGCTCGGTTTCGACGCCACGCCGCCATGATCCCTGCCGCCCGATCAGCGAACGCGGTGTCCCGCACCGGCCGGCCCAACGCCGCGATCAACGCCGCCAGCGTCACCTTCGGGTCGCCCATGACACCCAGCGTATTCGGATAAGAACGCCCAATATCCGCCGGATCGAGATCGATCTGAACGCATGGCGTATCGATCGCCGGAATGCGCCAGGTATGGGTCACCTGATCGCCCGTCTCGCAGCCGACGAACACCACCAATTCGGCTTCATGCACGATCTGGTTCGCCGGCGGCGCAGCATAATTGCCGGCGCAACCAACCGACAGCCGATGCCGCGTCGGTACCAGACCGCGGGCACCCAGCGAAGTGGCGATCGGCGCCGCCAGCAGTTCACCCAGAGCAAGCACTTCGCGGCCCGCGGCCGATGCCGTAGCGCCCTCGCCCGCGACAATGACAACCTTCTTCGCCCGCAGGATCCGTTCCGCCGCCCGCTCTATCTCAACGGACGCTGCCACCGGCCGATGTGGCGGCATGGTCAGTTGGAATGCCGGTTCAGTCACCGGCGCCTCCGAGACCATTCCGGTCTCGATCACCTCGGCCTGCAAGCCGTTCAGGTCCAGATGTGCCGGACGCGGCGTGCCCGTCATCGCCTCGCGCCAGGCCTGCCGCATCAACCTCGGCAGATCGGCCGCCTGGTCCACCCGAGCGGAAAACTTCGTTACGGACGCGAATAACGGCGTGTGCGGGATTTCCTGGTAGGCGTTACGGTGCTGCATCGATGGCTGCTTGTGCCCGGTCATCGCGATCACCGGCGTCCGCCCGAGATACGCATCCTGCAACCCAGACGCCAGGTTCGCCGCGCCGACCGACTGGGCGAAGCACACCCCCGGCCGCCCGGCGATCCGAGCATAGCCGTCGGCCATGTAAGCGACCGCCTTTTCGCTGTGGCCCAGCACCCGTTGCACACCCAGCGTGCCCAACTCGATCAACGTCCGCCGCAGCACCGCGTCGATGAAGAAGACATGGCTGGTGCCGTTCGCGGCCAGGCTGCGTGCCAGGAATTCGGCGCCCGTCACCGGTTCGGTGTGCGTCATGGATGGTTCCCCCGTGGTCGGAGCCAACCTTAGAGCGAGTCCAGGCAGACTGGAAACCTCACCGCCGATCCGGTTTGCGTCATCGTATTCGTCATAGTCGGCGACTTCATCGAACCAGTGCCCGCGATCATCATCTTCATGCCGGTGGTGAACGCACTGACCGACCAGGCCTCGATCAATCCGGTACACATGGGGGTGGTGCTGATCGTTACCCTGGCGTTCGGACTGATCACCCCGCCCTATGGCCTGGCCTTGCTGATGGCGTCGAAGTTCCTCGATGTGCGATTCTCCAGTGCCCTGAAGGCAAGTCTGCCGATCTACATCATATTCTTCGCCGCCATCGCCTTCACCATCTTCCTGCCGCAGGTCGTGCTGTGGCTGCCCCGCCACGTGTTCCCGGAGTCCGTGGGATGCTTCAAGTCGCCGGTCGGCCTCGGCTATGTTTGCCCGTGAAGGTTGATCCATTCTTATCCAGATGATACATAACGATCATGTCGATCACCCAGGAACAACTCCGCGCCGGCCGTGCCCTCCTGCACCTGGATCAGGCGGAGCTTGCCCGCCGCGCCCACGTATCACTGGTTACCATCCGTCGCATCGAGGCTGACGGTGCGGCACAGGTTGCACCATCGACGCTGGAGAATGTCCGTCGCGCGCTCGAAGAAGCAGGGGTGGAATTCGTCCCTCAAGGCGTCAAACGGCGTGTCAACGCTGCTGATAAAGAAGCGCTGTTCCAGGACCTTCGGGCAATCAGCAAGCTCAGCGCCGCTCGGCTTCAGGGCCAGGAAACGATGACCGAAGCCGACCTTTACGACGAGGACGGTCTGCCGGCATGATCGTAGTGGACACGTCCGCCCTGATCGCGATCCTCCGCGACGAACCGGAGGCGGAAGCCTTCCTACGGATCATCGCCGACGCCGATGGCTGCCTGATGATATCCGTCAGCGTCATGGAGGCATCCATGGTACTCGCCGGACGCTCGGGAAGCGAAACTTCGTGGTTGGGGCTGGACCAGTTCATCGCTCGTGCCGAAATCGAAGTCGTGGCGCAAGACCACGTATTGGCGGGCCTGGGCCGAGACGCATTCCTGCGCTTTGGCAAAGGACGGCATCCGGCGGCGCTGAACATGGGTGATTGCGCCTCGTACGCCTTGGCGAAAGCCCGCGGACTGCCGCTGTTGTTCAAGGGGAACGACTTCCGCCACACAGACCTGACCCCGGCCGCATAGCCCCATAACACCTCATCATTCCCCGCTGGCGTCGCTGGACGACAGCCGCCCCCGGGGATCCTCAGGCCGCCACCCGGATCGCCACGGCCTTGACGTCGTCACCCACAGCGGCCTCGAACGCCGCGAAGTTGTCCTCGAACCGTTCGATCAGGTGCTTCGCCATCCTGTCGTAGGCAGCCTTGTCGGCCCATGACTGCCGGGGATCAAGCACCTCATCCGGGATACCCGGCACATGCGCCGGGATCGCCAGCCCGAAGAAAGGTTCTTTGTGGAACTCCATCTTCGTCAGCGATCCATCCAAAGCACCGCGCAGCAGCGCACGCGTGTGCTTGATCGCCATCCGAGCGCCGACGCCGAATGGGCCGCCGCTCCAGCCGGTGTTGACCAGCCAGCAGGTGGCGCCGTGCCTGGCGATCAGGTCGGAGAACATCTGGCCGTAAACCTCTGGCCGGCGAGGCAGGAACGGGTGGGCGAAACAGGTGCTGAACGTGGCTTTCGGTTCCGCGCCCAGACCCTTTTCCGTCCCGGCAACCAGGGCGGTATAACCGGAAACGAAATGATACATCGCCTGCGCCGGCGTCAGCCGAGAGATCGGCGGCAGCACGCCAAACGCGTCGCACGTCAGCATGAACACATTCTTTGGCTGCCCGCCGCGGCCCGACAGATCGACGTTGGGGATGAATTCGACGGGGTAGCAGGAGCGCGTGTTTTCGGTCAGTGAGCCGTCCGTCAGGTCCAGGTTGCCGTGCTTGTCGCCGACCACGTTCTCCAGGACTGAACCGAAGCGATTGGATGCGGCCCAGATCTCGGGTTCGGCTTCCTCCGACAGGTTGATCACCTTGGCATAGCAGCCGCCTTCGAAGTTGAAGGTGCCGTTTGGCCCCCAGCCGTGCTCGTCGTCGCCGATCAGCTTGCGGTCGGGGTCGGACGACAGGGTGGTCTTGCCCGTGCCCGACAGGCCGAAGAACAGCGCGACGTCGCCGTCCTCCCCGACATTGGCACTGCAATGCATCGGCATGACGCCCTTGGCGGGCAACAGCCAGTTCATGATGGTGAAGATCGATTTCTTCACCTCGCCGGCATACTCGCTGCCGGCGATCAGGATCAGCTTCTGCTCGAACGACAGCGCGATGGTGGTGGACGACCGCACGCCGTCCACGTTCGGATCGGTCTGGAACATCGGGGCGTGCAGGATGACGTAATCCGGTTCGAACCCCGCCAGGTCCGCCTCGGGTGGGCGGATGAACATGTTGCGGGCGAACAGCGCGTTCCAGGCCTGCGTCGTCACCAGGCGGACACGCACCCGATGCTCCGGATCGGCGCCGGCATAAAGGTCCTGAGTGAACAGTTCCTGCCCTTGCAAGTAGGCCTGCACACGGCCTTTGATCGTGTTGAAGCGATCCACCGGCATACGCTGGTTGACCTTGCCCCACCAGATATCGGCGGTGACCGAAGGCTCATCGACCACGAACTTGTCCTGAACCGAGCGGCCGGTGTGCACGCCGGTTTCGACCATGAAGGCGCCATCGACCGACAGCCGGCCTTCGTAGCGGCGCAGCGCCTCGGCGACCAGCGCGGGCGCGGTCTGATTGGAATGAACGGGGCGGGACGCATGCACCCCCGTTCCGGCCAGCGCGGACGCTGCGTGTTTCTTCCAGGCATTCGTGTTCGCGGGAGCGTGCGTCAAGGGTCGGTTTCCTGCCTTCATCAACGTTTACAATGCGCCACTCGGGGGTGGTGGGTGCCAGGCCTCGACCGGGCCGGTTCACGCTCCACCGCAAGCGCGGCCTTTACAGGGTGGACTATACGCAACGTCAGCCCAAGCGCTAGTTCAATCCTTTGACCGTCGGCAAGCTCAGTGGCGTGAGTTGATCGGCCTCCCGTCGCGCCCAGTCATATTGGGGGACGGCGGCGATCATGCGGGCCTGCGCCTCGGTCAGGGCTTCCAGCGCAGCGGCGTGGTCCAGTGTAAGAACCTTGCCCTGCTGCACCACCAGCCGGCCATCGATGAAGACTTTATGAATGGCTCGGTCCGCGGCCGTGTACACCAGCGACCGCAGCGGGTCGCGGGCCGGCATCATCCACGGGTTCTTCAGGTCTACCAGCACAAGGTCGGCTTTCGCCCCGGGTTCCAGCCGCCCGATGTCGGTTCGCCCCAGCGCCCGGGCGCCCCCGGCGGTGGCGGCATGGAAAACGTCGGTCAGGGATGTCGCACCAATGTCCTCGGCGGCGACGCGCGCGAGGGTGGCGGCGAGGCGCATTTCCTCGATCAGGTTGTGCGGCGCGACATCGGTGCCAATGCCGATGTTGACGCCCTTCCGCCTGTACCGCCCGAAGTCTTCCAGCGTCTGCCCGTAGCGGGCGAACGGCGATGGGCAGTGCGCGATCGAGGTTTGGGTCGCGGCCAGGATGTCCAGGTCCTGGTGCGTATGCCAGTGCAGCCAGGAGTGCTCGTCGATGAAGATGGCATGGCCGAGGATGGTGTGGCGGCCAAGGATGCCGATGTCGCGCGCCCACTGCACCGGGGTGATGCCGTGGCGGTTGGTCATCTCATTGAATTCGTTTACGCTTTGCGAGCAGTGGGTGGTGAAGGGCAGGCTTTTTGCCACCGCCGCGTCGTGGCTGTCGCGCAACAGGTCTTCGGTGCAGGTGTCGATTTGCGCGGGCGATATGATGCCGTCCAACCGTCCGCTGGAATTGGCCCGTGCCGCATCGATCAGTTTGAGCGCGGCGTCGAGACCGCGGCGGCCGGCCGGTTCGTCCCAGGCATATTGCAGTTGCCAATTGTTGCTCAGGTGCCAGCTGGCGGAGGCGTAGCTGGGGGCAACGAAAACCCTCAATCCCGACTGCGCCGCGAGATCGATCCAGCCCTGGTCGATGCCGGAAAGATCCGCGACCGTCGTGATGCCGGTGAGCAGCATCTCGCAGTAGGCGGTGGTCTTGCCGGCCTGGCGGCCCTCGGCGTCCGGGCGGAAGGCGAAGCCCCGCTCATACAGGCCGGTCATGAACATGGTGGGCAGGCCATGTTCCTCACGAATGCCGCGGAAGAACGGTTCGGTGCTCGGGTGGGAATGGATGTCCACCAGACCGGGCATGACCATCAGGTCGTGGCCGGGGATCTCGGTGTCGACGGGGCCAGGATAGAGGCGGCCGACGTAGCTGATGCGATCACCCTCGAAGACGAGGTCGGCATCGCGGAGATACGCATGGCGGGCGGTAGCAGGGTCCCAGGCGATGATCCAGGCTGCGTTTCGGATGCAGGTTACGGGCATTTCGGAGTCCTCATCATCCTTTTGAGGCGATCCGACCCAGGTAGCACGCCCGGTTTCGACATCCCCACCAGATCCTAAGGATCATCCCACGAACATGGCAAAGCCCGGGCGCGTTGAGGTGTGTGCGTGCGGGAGGGCCTGGACCCGGTTACCCGCGAGTTTAGCATGTTCAAACAACGACATGGGCAGGCGAGCCAAACCCGGCCGTGACACAGATTGGGTGAGCCGCCGGGTCGTTTACTGGCAAGTTGGCGTCAGGCGGCGGCGGGCTGCACCGGCATGCCCATCTCGGCGAGGATGTTGACCATTGCCTGACCCCACAAGCGCTTGTTCTGGTCCTGCTCCGGGGCCGAC
>JAQGHW010000886.1 GCA_028291505.1 Rhodopila sp.
GAAGGGCTCATGACCTGCTCCGGTTTTTTTGTGATCGCCAGGAACATAAAACTGGGCTAGGTTGTCTTCAAATGACGTAGTACGGCATATCCTGCCAAAACCGGGCTCAAACGGACATGGGTGTAAGATGAAACCAAAAGCGATCGGCGTCGTGGCGCTTCCAGGCGTACAGTTGCTCGACGTCTCGGGGCCGCTTGACGTGTTCGCCGAGGCCAACGCGCAGAGCGGGAACGCCCCCTATGCGCTGCTGTTGATCGCGGCCGAACCGGGACCGATCCGTAGCTCGTCCGGGGTGCGGCTGATGCCCGATCGGGTCATTGGCATCGACGCGGACGTGGAACTGGATACCCTGCTGATTGCCGGGTGCCCGAACGCGGACGACGTCCCGGCCGATGCTAAGGTCGTCGACTGGCTGCGAGCAAAAGCGCCGGCCGCGCGCCGGTTCGGCTCCGTCTGCAGCGGGGCGTTCTTCCTGGCCGCGGCGGGCCTGCTCGACGGGCGACGCGTGACGACACATTGGGCGGTCGCCGAACAGCTGGCGGTTCGCTATCCGTTCGTCAGCGTGGATGCGGACGCTATCCATGTCAGCGACGGACCGCTGCGCACCGCGGCCGGTGTGACCGCCGGGCTGGATCTGGCACTCGCGCTGGTCGAGGAGGATCTCGGACACGAGATCGCAATGAGGGTCGCCGGGCAGCTCGTCATGTTCTTCAAGCGTCCGGGCGGGCAGATGCAGTTCAGCCGCAAGGGCGAAGCGGTCCCGTCGGGTCGCGCGGCGCTGCAGGAGCTGCAACGTTGGGTGGCCGCCAATCCGGCGCTCGATCACTGCGTCGCCAGTCTCGCGAAACGCATTGACCTGAGCCCACGCCACTTCGCACGTCTGTTTCGAAGCGAGGTCGGAATCACGCCTGCGACCTGGGTCGAGGAGGCGCGTGTGAACGCCGCAAGGCGGTTGCTGGAGTTCGGTCACGAAGCGCCGAAGCAGGTTGCCGGGCACTGCGGCTTTGCTGATGCGGACACCCTGCGTCGCGCCTTTGCGCGGCATGTGGGCGTTACGCCAGCCGAGTATCGCAAGCGGTTCGCAAAGATCGCCGCCTGATCCGCGACGATCGCCCGTGGCTCATCCCTGACGGCAGACCGCTTCGATGTTGCAGCCTTGGCGTCAAGGACGAACCCGACCGGCGTCCCGCGGCATTCAGGAACCCGGTTCACGGACGGATCACAACGTTTGGGCCAAGGTGATCGCCACCGGCCAATGTGTCCTCGCGCCGGCCAGCGTGCCGTGCGGACCACGGCGGGATCCATCACCACGGTCAAGCGGGAAGAGCCGACCATGCAAGAACAACGATCAGATGGGCTGATCTACACGATGCTTGTCCTCGCAGCGGCAGCCGCGATCTTTTCCTCTCCGGAGCATCCCAGCGGACTGATCCAGCAGGTGGAATCGCTGATGCTCACTGCATCGATCTCCGACGCCACGATGGCGGCGGCAGCCCTCGGCGATGTCCGCGTTCTGGATGTTCCGCCCTGAAAACATCGGCAACAGCCGTCGGGCCGGGCCAGGGCGGGGCGATGCCGGCGCTGCCGCGGCCCGAGGCAACCAGGGACCCGGTCGGCTTCCAGCCAAAGGCCAAACCATCGCAGCCGGAACGATGCAGATACGGCGTATCAGGCCGATGTCAGCGCCACGCCCGCCATTCGCAGCAGAGCCGCCTCGAACCGGCGGGTGAAGCCGGCTATGTCGCCGAGCGAGGCGGTCCAGGCGGTTTCAGTGAAATGCCCACGGTACGCGGCATAAGCGTCCCGATCCGTCGCCAGCGCAACGGCCGCGGACACGTAGGCGTCCATCGTCCCCGTCACCCCGGCGTCCGCGCCGATCGCATGCAGCATCCCTGCGGCCATGCGGGAGGCAAAAGACTGACCGGCCAGCGTCAGCAGCGGCAGCCCCATGCGGATGGCATCGCTGGCGATGGTGCCTGCGTTGTAGGGAAACGTGTCCAGGAACAGATCCGCCACCGCCAGCCGAGCCATGTAGCTGGCCGGGTCGGTACGGTTGGCGAACAGCAGCCGCGACGGGTCGATGCCGGAGATCAGCGCCCTTAGGCGCAGGTTCTGGCGCGACCATTGGTTGTCATCGACCAGCCACAACACCGAATCACCGCTCTGGCGCAGGATTTCCATCCAGCCCGTGTACATCGCCTCGGTAATCTTGTAGTGATTGGAGAAACAGCAGAAAACGAAACGGTCTTCCGGCAATCCGGCCTCGGCGCGGGTCATCGGCGCCCCGACCACCCGCTTGCTGTCGTTCGCCTGGTACAGCCCTTCGATCGGCAGCGGCGTTGGCTGATAGGTGGCGGCGATAGCGGACGGAATGACGAAATCGTCGCACAGGATGTAGTCCAGCTCCGGCAGCGGCACCGGGCCGATGAACCCGAGATAGGTCGCCTGCACCGGCGCCGGCTTCCACCGCAGGACCTGTATCCGAGCGCCGGAGGTCAGGCCGTTCAGGTCGATCAGGATGTCGATCTCATCGGCGCGGATGCGGCGCGCCGCGTCCTCGTCGGTCAGCGAGCGAACGGACGTGAAATGGTCGAACGCGGCGATCACGCGCGCACGGATCGGGCTGCCATCCTCCGGGCTCGCGCAGTATCCATGAATTTCGAAGCGCGACCGGTCGTGCCGTTCGAACAGTTCGGCGATCAGGTAGCTCATCGCGTGGCTGCAGAAGTCCGATGACAGATAGCCGACGCGGATGCGATCGTGGTGGTAGCCTTCCGGCGGAGCCAACGCCGGCTGCGGCTGGGTCTTGCGCGCCAGCCAACCGGCGGCGATGGACCGCTGAGTGGCCACATCATCGGTCAGCGCCAGCGCGGCCAGCGGGCCAGACCGCGCGAGCAGGTCCTGCGGCGTCAGCCCGGGAATCGTCTCCGCCAGCGCCGGCCACTCACACATTTTCTGCCGTAGATGCACCCAGTGCTGCACCACATCCGACTGGTCATGCCGGGTCAGCAGACTGGTGCGCAGAATGTCCGCGGCCTGCGCCAGTTCGCCGGCGCCCTCCAGTAGTCGACCCCGCTGATTGAGCAGCGACACGCGGGATTCGTCGGATTGCAGCGCATCGGTCCATACCTGCAACGCAGCCCCGTTGTCGCCCTGGCGTTCCAGTTGCAGCCCCAGGTTCACCGCGGCGGGTGCGAAACTGGGGAGCAGCGCCAGCGAGGCACGATAGGCCTGTATCGCGCCGGCCGCATCGCCGCCGCTGGCGAGTTCGGTTCCCAGGTTGAACCAGGCAGCCGGCAATTCGCGCGCACCCGCCGGCTGGAAGGCGATCCAGCGCGTGTAGAATGCAATCACCTCGGGCAGGCCGCGGCCGGAACCGATCGCCTCAACCGAGTTGATCAGGTCGTGAAGTGATGGGGTTGCGAGCCTCGGGTCGAGGGATGCCATGTCGTGCCTGCCAGATCGTCCGGCGGCATAGAGCCACGACGATTGCTAACAATGTGTTAACAGCGAGAGGCGACGGAAGGGGCCACCTACTCGGGCTGCGTCGCCTTGTGCGCCAGCAGCGCCATCAGCCGCCGATCCCGCCACTCCTGCCGAACCGGCTGCATGTTGACCGGCAGCTCAGCGCGCCGCGCGGCATGCAGCCGCTCCACCAGCGCGGCATCCCACTCCAGCGGTTTCATCTGTTGCTGCATCGTTGCGTACAACGGCCCGTAACGATTGCAGTAATCCGCCAGGCCGCCGGGCGCGTTCAGGTCGATCGTCTCCAACGGCCCCATGAAGCTCCAGCGCAGCCCCAGACCGTGTTTTACCAGCGCATCGAGATCGGCCGGCGAAATGACATCGTCCGCGAGCAGCCGGAACGCCTCGGCCAGCAGCGCACCTTGCAACCGGTTCAGCGCGAACCCGTCGATCTCCTTCTTCACCGTCGCCGGCACCTGACCCGCCGCGACCATGATCTCGCGCGTGCGCTCCGTCACCGCCGGATCGGTCCAGGGGGCAGGACAGATTTCGACCAGCGGCACCAGGTAGGGCGGGTTCACCGGATGGGCGATCAGGCAACGGTGACGGGTTTTCAGATGCGCCGTGAACGCACTGGCCGGGATGCCGGAAGACGATGACGCAATGATCGCCTCAGGCCGGGCAGCACGCTCGAGCTCGGTGAACACGCCGGTCTTGACGTCGGTTCGCTCCGGCCCGCATTCCTGGATGTACTCAGCGTCGCGCACCGTTTCCCACAGCGACTGCATCGGCTGGATGCGCGCCAGGACCGTTTCCGGTTCGTCGGCAAGCAGCCCGGCCGCCCGCAATTCCGGCAGGCGATCGGCGACAAAGCTCAGGGCCTGCGTCGTCTGCAGCGGGAACTGGTCCCACAGCGCGACATTGAAGCCCGCCCTCGCGAACACGATGGACCACGCTCGGCCGATCAGCCCGGCCCCGACGACAGCGACGTTGGTCATGCTGGGTTCTCCCTCCGGCCCCGAAATGCCACGAGCCAACGCGACGGGCAACCGCTTGCGCGTTCGCGGCTTGGGCGTCACCTTTCCGGTTCGGCTCCAGGAGGGAACACGCGATGAGCAACATGACCCGGATAGCGGTGCTGGACGACTGGCAGGGCGTGGCGCGCGGCGCCGCGGATTGGGCGCCGCTACAGGCCCGGGCGGAGGTCGTGTTCTTCTCCGATGCTTTCGCCGGCACCGACGATGCGGCAGCGAAACTGGCGGATTTCGAGATCGTGCTGTCGATGCGGGAGAGGACGCCGCTGCCCGGATCGCTCATCAACCGCCTGCCGAAGCTGCGGATGCTGGGCATGACCGGTGCCCGGAACGCATCGCTGGACACACCGGCCTGCACCGCCCGCGGGATCCCGGTGTGCAGCACACAAGGCGGTACTTACAACGACTCGGCAACGGCGGAGCTGGCGCTGGGGTTGCTGATCGCCGCGGCCCGTGGACTGGCGGTCGGGGATGCGAATATCCGCGCCGGCGGCTTCCAGATGGGCGTGCCGGTCGGGGTCGGCCTCGCCGGCAAAACCCTCGGCGTCATCGGGCTGGGCAAGCTCGGTGGCTATATGGCAACGTACGCCAAGGCGCTCCGCATGAACGTGATCGCCTGGAGCCAGAACCTGACTGCGGAAAAAGCCGAGGCGGCCGGCGCGCGGCTGGTATCCAAGGATGAACTGATGGCGACGGCGGATGCGATCACCATCCACATGGTCCTGTCGGATCGCAGCCGCGGTCTGGTGGGGCGTGCGGACATCGCGCGGATGAAGCCGGGGGCAATCCTGGTAAACACCTCTCGTGGGCCGATTATTGACGAATCGGCGATGCTGGAGGCTCTGCACGCTGGCAAGATCGTCGCCGCGCTGGATGTGTTTGACCGCGAACCCTTGCCGGTCGACCACAAGCTGCGCAAGGCGCCGAACACCGTGCTGAGCCCGCATCTGGGGTACTGCGTGAAGGAGACGTGGGACGGGTTCTATCCCCAGATGATCGAGAACGCACTGGCCTTCATGGATGGGAAACCGGTGCGCGTGACCAATCCGGAGGTTTTGAAGCGCTGAGGTGGATGACGGTACAGCAACGACAGGACATCGGCGCGGCCAGCCAACCCAGCCCCCCGCTCAATGTGCGTCGCCCAGCAATTCTCGCTTCAACTGGGCCGTTGCCGGCACCGGGCCGATGAACGTGGCAAGCATCGTCTCCGCGAACCGGCGATCGGTGATGTCACCTATAGGTCGCTCGT
>JAQGHW010000903.1 GCA_028291505.1 Rhodopila sp.
CGGACTTGTAGCGATGCCGTACCCGCCGCTCCAGCCATCGGCGGGCGTCGCCTTGTCCCACCACAAGCCCCGGCTGTTCTCCTGCCAGATCTGGCCACCGACATAGGCGAGCTGGATGACATTCGCCGTGGTGGGATCTACAACACCGTTCACCACCACCTGGCCGCCGACAATGGTCCAGTGGTTGCCGCTGCCGTCCGCGATGAAAGACAGCGATCCGGCCCGTGGCGCGCCAAGCACCGAATCATCCTGTGAAGAATAAACCGGGACAGGCACGACCGAGGTCCCATAAGGCGGATCCCAAGACGCCGCGGGTGAGGGCTTCGACCACCACAGGTCGCTGGTGTTTTCTTGCCAGACCACGCCATTTGCGTAGGCAAGGTGCGTGACGTTCGCGGTCGTCTCATCCACCACACCATTCACGGCTACCTGACCATTCACTATCGCCCAGGTATTGCCGCTCGCATCCGTGATCGCCAAGGATGTATTTCCGCCGGTTGCATTCAGTAATGTATTGTTGGGCGACGAATTGACTGGCACCGGAACGGTCGGCGTCCCATACGTCGGTTCCCAGGACGAACCCGGTGAGGACTTCGACCACCAGAGGTCGCTGGTATTCTCCTGCCACACCGTCCCGTTGGCATAAGCCAGGTGGGTGACATTCGCCGTTGTGGGGTCAGGTACGCCATTGACCGCGACTTGCCCGCTTGCAGTGATGGTCCAGACGTCTCCCTGAGCATCGGTAATCGACTGCCCATATCCGACCAGCGTTTTGTTTGGGGATTGCACGATTTTCTCGTCTGCCCGAGTTAAGCTGCGCAATACTATAGTTCACCGAGCACCAACGGAAATACACAATATCGTGCTAAAAATAAAACGTATCCATTATTGGTTCGTTTCATAATTTATCTCGTCAACGGCGGGTCGGGACCCGCATGGGTGGAGACATCATTCCGCCGGTCCGTGCGCTTGCGCGCAGCACACGGTAAGCGGCCGCACATGCTTGCCGCGCGGCACCGGTCCGAGCAGCTGCCGGAACTCGTTTTCCAGAAACTGGCCGAGCGCGGGAGCATCCAGCCGCAGGTCGTGCGCAACAAGAACTGGATGGACCGCATTTGGACGCAAACGCGTCGCCAAGCCCGGCGCACTCCCCCGCACGATCGCGCCAGCTGCGCGACACCTTCGTCCCGTTGGTCTCGGGTTAGTAACGGCATTCTCGAGCGGAAAGGCGGCCTTAATCTCGAACAACGCCACCTGCGACACGTCGGCGAGGGCGGCGTCGATCTCGAATTCCCTGCCATTACCGTCGCGACCTTTGACATTGCGTGCTAGGCGGTCGACGAGGCCCGGCCGGCGTGGATACATGCTTCCGAGGATATCGGTCGCATAGTCCTCGAAAGCGTGACCGAAATCCGAAAGGAGTTGCTGAGATCCTTTTCGACCCTCGCTTTTCGTCGCCTGGAAGAGTGCGCGACTGACACGCATTCGATGAAGAAGGTCGGGTCGAGGATCATGCAGCGCCCGTCGCCGGTCGTCATGATCGGTCGCTCGCGGATCGGCTGAAACCCACCGCGAAGGTTCTCCGCCGTGTAAGCCGCCTTCAGCTCCTCCGGTGTTCGCGAAATCAGATTGATGAACGCGTCGAAGCGTTCGGCTGCCGGGGTCCCGGCGGCCAGTTTGTGCCTGTTAAAGAGCGGGCCTACTCCGCCGCCATCGCCACCATCTCAGGTCGCGCGAACGCCGCTAACAACTGAGTCCGCCGTACCTCCGCCTTGGCCCGGTTTGCGTCCTTCACCGGACCAAACCCCCTGATCTGATCCGGTAGTTCCGCCAGCGCCACCGCCGTATCGAAATTCGCCGCCGTCAGCCCCGCCAGCACCGAACGCAAATCGCCGGCATACTGGCCAACAAGCGCCCGCTCGGCCCGCCGTTCCGCCTGATACCCGAACGGATCGACAACCGAACCCCGCACCAGCTTGCCGTGCCGCAGCACCCGGAACAGCGGCAACCCCAGCCAGCCCGGAATGGCGATCTTCCGCCGCCGCCCCGTCGCCTTATCCACCCCCCGCGTCAGCGGCGGCGACATATGGAACGCCGGCTTCTCGCCGTACGTCGCCGCCGCATGCAGCCGAGCCACCTCGTATTCGTCCTTGTAGGCCATCACGCGATACAGCCCCTCGGCCGCCGCCCGCGACAACCGGCCCGGAGCCCCCATCACAGCGGTTTCGCGCGCAACCACCTCGCCCACCAGCCGCTGGAACCGCGCCGCGTACCGCTTCGACTGATACGCCGTCAGCGCCGCCACCCGATGTGCAACCAGCGTATCGAGGTCAGCCGGCGGCCCCTCCACCACCCCTTCCAGAATCTGCTTCGTCAGCCCCGGCTGATCGGCCAGGATCCGCCCCCACAGAAACGCCCGCTTGTTCAGCTTCACCGCCGCGCCGTTCAACTCGATCGCCCGCAGGATCGAAGCCTCTCCAACCGGCACCAACCCGCGCTGCCACGCCATCCCCAGCAACATCGTGTTCATCGCCTGGGCATTGCCGAACAACCGCTCCGCCAGCCCCACCCCGTGCAGCCACACCGACCGGCTGGCATCCACAACCTTCTCGATCGTCCGCCGATGCAGCGCCGCATCCATCGACAGCGCCGCGTTGCGCTTGAAGTCCGCCGTCGCGGCCAGATCCAGATTCCCGATCACCACCGAGGTCCGTGCATTCCGCTCCAGCACCCCGGCCGCGCAACCCACCGCCAGATCCGCCGCCAGCATCAGGTCGGCACTACCGAGCGGAATGCGGACGACGTCCAGCGAAGCCTCATCCGCCGCGATCTGCACATGCGCCACGACCGCCCCGTTCTTCTGCGCCAACCCGGTGAAATCCAAGGTCTTGACCGCCCGCCCCTCCAGATGCGCCGCCATCGCCAGGATCGCGCCGGAGGTCACAATCCCGCCCCCGCCAATCCCCGCGAACAGCCCACGCCACACCCCCAGCGCGGGCACCACCGGCAGCGGCAACGCCGCTGCAAATTCCGCCTCCCGAGCCGCCCACTGCGTATCCGCATCCGGTGCGGCCGGCGGCCCCGCCTGAGTAACGAAACTCGGGCAGAACCCCTTCAGGCACGATAAATCAACATTACAACTGGTCGGATTAATCCGCCGCTTCCGCCCAAGCTCGGTTTCCACCGGCTCAATCGCAATACAAGCCGACTGCACCGAACAATCGCCGCAATTCTCACACACCGCCTCATTGATCACGACATGCCGCGCCGGCTGCACCATCGAGCCGCGCTTGCGCCGCCGCCGCTTCTCCGTGGCACAGACCTGGTCGTAGATCAGCACCGACGGCCCCTCGAAATCCCGCAGCGACGTCTGCACCGCCTCCAACTCGTCCCGCGTATGCCGCGTGACCCCAGCCGGCAAGGCCGACGCCGGCGGCAGCCGCTCCGCCTCATCCGCCACCACCGCGATCCGCTTGACCCCCTCCGCCGCCAATTGCGCCGCGATCGAGGGCACCGTCGGCGCCCCCTCCGTCGGCTGCCCGCCCGTCATCGCGACAGCGTCATTAAACAGCAGCTTGTAGGTGATCCGCGTCCCCGCCGCGACCGCCTGCCGGATCGCCATGCTGCCGGAGTGCTGATACGTCCCGTCACCCAGATTGGCGAACATGTGCTTCATCTCGGTAAAGCTGGACAGGCCGACAAACGGTGCCCCCTCGCCCCCCATATGAGTGAACGTGCGAGTATTCGGCCCATCGTCCATAGCCATGAAATGGCAGCCAATCCCGGCACTGGAAAAGCTGCCATCCGGCAACTTGGTCGACGTAGCGTGCGGACACCCGGCACAGAACGCCGGAATCCGTCGCAACAACCCATCCGGCCGCTCAGCCGCCAAAGGTGCGGGCGCCGCGGGAAGGTTCAACCCCGCCTGCCCCAGGAACGTCGACAGACCACCGGCAACGCTCTCCGGCGACAACTCCATCAGTGGCGACAGCAGCGCCGCCCCCCGAGGATCCGTCTTGCCGCTGATCTCCGGCCGTTCGTCCGCCGGCAGGTGATACAGCGCGTCGCGGATCTGACTCTCGACGAAACTGCGCTTCTCCTCGATGACCAGCACCGAGCGCTTGCCGCGGGCAAATTCCCGCAGCCCCTCAGTCTCCAGCGGCCACGTCATCCCCACCTTATAAATCGCAATCGCGGGATGCCGGTCCAGCCCCAACCGCCGCAGCGCATGCATCGTATCCTCATGCGCCTTGCCCACCGTCACGACCCCGATCGTCGCATCGGCCGACCCGCTGATCAGCCGGTCGATCCGGTTCGCCCGAGCCCACGCCAGCACCGCCGGCATCCGCTCCTCGATCATCCGCCGTTCCAGCTCCGCCCGGTCGCCCGGAAAATGCAACGTGTGGTCGAAATTCAACCCATGCGGCGGCAACGCGATATCCGGAGCCACAAACCGCCGCACCGACGGAATAATAGCGGTGGACGCCTGCTCCATAGTCTCCGCCGTCGTCTTCATCGCGACCCAGACCCCGGCGAAGCGCGACATCGCCCAGCCGGCCAGCCCCAGGTC
>JAQGHW010000756.1 GCA_028291505.1 Rhodopila sp.
TCTTTTCCCGGCGCCAGGCGACGGTCGGGTGACCTCCCGCTGGCGGTCGACGGCTGCCGTTGGCAGTCCCCACGAACGTCTGCCTGTCGCAGTTGGACCTCCAAAGCGGCCGTTCCGGTATCGGCCAATCTTGGCCGGTTGGTGGGTTGCGGCTACGGGGCGCCGTACAGTTTGCTGTGAGTTTGGGAGGCCGACGCCGTTCAGACGGCAATGGCCTCCGGCTGTGCCGGACGGTTCTCAGTGCCCACGGCTTCGGTGTTGGCCAGGTCCGCCTCGATCTCGGCAAGCTGGGCGCGCTTCGCGTCAAGTTCGCCCTGCAGGGGGAACGCCTCGCCCAGACGCGGCTCGTAGCCGGCCAGCCGGGCCTTCGCGTCGACGACGCGGCGGCGCTGGTCTTCAAGTTCCGTCTCCATCCGGTCGAGCGCATGCTCCAGCCGGGCGATGATCCCGACCGGCGTCGTCTCGGCGTCGAGATCGATCGATTGGGAAAACTCCGTCCGCTCCAGCGCGAGGTGCAGTTCCAACCGCTCATCACGCCGGCCGGATTGGATGCGGCAGGTCAGGTCGAAGCCACCGATGCGCCCGACCGTCCAGCGGCGTTCGGTGCGTTCCCGCGCGGCAAGACGCACCTTCGTCAGCAGCGTGATACCGGCGGCCTTGCGCTGGGTGATCGTCCTTCCTTCGATGTCGATGGTGAAGGCGTCGCCACGGGTCGATTGCCGCCGGACCAGGTCGGTCGTGATCGCCTCGACCCGCCCCGCGGCATTCGCCTGATCATGCTGTGCGTCGCGAATCTGCCGGCGAACGGCGTGCTGGTCGTCCACATGCGCCGCGCGCTGGCGCTGCAGCCGGGCGATCTCGCTTTCCAGCCCCGCCTTCTGCATCAGCCGGCTGTCACCCGAGGCGATCGCCTTGGCCATCGCGAACTGGTTGGCCTGACTGCCGGCATCCTCGATCCGGCGGATCGTGCGGTCGCCCGACAGCGCCGCCTCGATGAACCGCGCCTTGCGCTCGTTGTTCTGCCACATCGTCGCGTCCATCGAGCCGAGCGTGGCATAGGCATAGATGTCGATCTCCGCGTGCTGGTTGCCCTGCCGTTCGATACGGCCCTCGCGCTGCTCGATCTGGCTCGGCAGCCACGGCACGTCGAGATGATGTAGCGCCTTCAGCCGCTGCTGTACGTTGACCCCGGTGCCCATCGTGTCCGACGAACCGATCAGCACACGGATGCGCCCCGCACGGAAGTCGGCGAACAAACGCTGCTTATCCGCCGAGCGCTTGTAGTCCTGCATGAACGCAATCTGCCCGGCGGGAACGCCGCGGGCGATCAACTGTTGCCGGATCCAGCGATAGGCCGAGAAGCCGCGTGTCGCCTCGACATTAATTGTGCCGAGGTCGGAGAAGATCATCTGCCCCGCACCGGCGATCGGATAGTCCGTGCCGTCGGGCCGGCAGTAGCGCTGCGCGGCGGTCTCGCTCCAGATGCGATGAACATTGTCGATCAGCTTGTTGAGCTTGTTCCCGGGTTCGTCCTCGCTTGCGTGCCGGACGAGGCGCATGTCGATCGCGGCATGCCGTCCGTCGGTGATGACCGCCAGCAGGATGTCATCGCCCTTTCGTACCTTGCCGGTGCGGGCCTCGATCGCCGCGATCCGCCGCGCCAGGTGCTGCTGATAGCCCTTGAAGGCCGGGCTTGCCTCGGCCGTGACCAACTGGCGCTGCCCGGTCCGGATGCGCGGCAGTGTCAGCAAGCCACGTAAATCGGCCTTTTGCACGACGTCCGCGACGGACCGGAACATCATCATCAGATCGGCGACGTTGATGAACGCGGCGAAGCGGGTCACTGGCTTGTAGGCCCCGCTCGGCTGCAACTCCAACTCGGTGCACGTGTCGCCGAAGGAGGACGCCCAGGCATCGAATTCGTGGACGCCCCGCTCGCGCAGCGCCTTCGGGGCCTGGAACCGCAACAGCGTATACATTTCGCCCAATGTGTTGGTGATCGGGGTGCCGGACGCCTGGATCAGCGCGCGGCCGGGCCGTTTGCGGTCGAGATAACGCGCCTTGACGAACAGGTCCCAGGCCCGCTGCGAACCGTCCGGATCGACACCCTTCAGATTCACCTGGTTGGTAGCGAAACTGAGCCGCCGAAATTCCTGCGCCTCATCGACAATGATCTGGTCGATGCCGATCTCTTCCAGCGTCACCATGTCGTCGCGCCGGCTCCGCAGCGCCGCCAACTTTTCGGCCAGTTTTTCTTTCGCCGCCTCGAGGCGCTTGCGGGTGATGCGGTCGTCGCCGTCAGTGCCGAGCGCGATGGTTTCGCAGGCAGCGATCTGCTCGGCGATCATGTTCCGCTCGAAGCCGGCTGGCACCGGAATGAAACGGAACGCCGCATGGGTGATGATCACCGCGTCCCAGTTGGCCGTCGCCGCGCGGGCCAGGAACCGCGACCGCTTCTCCTTCACGAAGTTGGTTTCATCAGCAACCAGGATGCGGGCGGTCGGATAGAGCTGCAGGAACTCCCGGGACACCTGCGCCAGGCAGTGGCTGGGCACCACCAGAATGGCTTTGCTGATCAGGCCGAGCCGCTTCTGCTCCATGAAGGCGCCGACGATGGCGTAGGACTTCCCGGCCCCGACGGCCTGGGCGATGAAGGTCGAGCCGGAGGCGATGATGCGCCAGATCAC
>JAQGHW010000959.1 GCA_028291505.1 Rhodopila sp.
CACTGCCGCGCCCACATGCGCACGGTTTCCGGAATGTCGCCCAGGCGGAGACCCCGCGCCTGCTCGGATAGTGCCCGGGTAAGCCCCTTGCCTGCCTGGATGTCGCTGATCGCGTTCATCATTTCACTCCCGTATTGCGGTGGCGGCGCTTAGTGCCCCTGGTAGACCGGCTTCCGCTTCTCGTTGAATGCCAGGATACCCTCCCGACGGTCGTCCGTCGGGACCATTCGGTTATAGGCCTCGAACTCGAACATCATGCCGGTCTGAAGATCGGTGTTGAGGCCCATGTTCACCGACTGCTTGATCTGACGCGTGGATATCGGTGCGTTTCCGGCAATCGTTGCCGCGGTGTCCAGTGCATCGGTCAGCAACGTTTCGGGCTTGCAGATCCGGTTTACCATACCCCA
The DNA here is from genome assembly GCA_028291505.1 of Rhodopila sp. GTDB lineage: Bacteria > Pseudomonadota > Alphaproteobacteria > Acetobacterales > Acetobacteraceae > Rhodopila. Next base: position 408 of record JAQGHW010000959.1, read on the forward strand.
CTCGTACGCCTGTTGCACTGAAAATGGGCGCCCGGTCAGCAGGATTTCCTTTGCCCTGCGGCTACCGACGGCGCGAGGCAGGTTCTGCGTGCCACCTGCCCCCGGCATGATCCCCAAGGTTACCTCGGTCAGGGCAAACCGAGCGTGGTCGGCGGCGTAGATGAAGTCGGCGCATAGGGCGATTTCCATTCCACCTGCGTAGGCGGCGCCGTTCACTGCCGCGATTATTGGTACTGGACAAGCGACGATCGAGCGGATCATGCGTTCGAAGATCAGGTGCTGATCTTGCCATTGTTCGTCGGTCATGCCGTTACGCTGCTTCAGATCGCCGCCGGCACAAAATGCCTTGGCGCCAGACCCGGTGATGACGATGCAGCGCTGTTTGTTTGGCGCGGCGCAAATGCCGTCAAATACCTGCAACAGGTCCAGGCCCATCTGGGTGTTCATCGCATTCGCGACCTCGGGCCGGTTCAGGGTCACCAGGACGGTGTGTTCCTGCGGATATTCAATTGAGACGGTTTCGAAAGTCTTCATTCTTCCACTGCCTGCATGATCAATCTGGCGAAGGTGTCCATCGCGGTCGGGTCGGTCCAGCGCAGCACCGCGACCAGTTCCTGCTTCGGTGCCACCCAGGTCAGGTTGCCGCCGGCACCGGAAGCGAAGAAGCTGTCCTCCGGTGCGCTTTTGTAACGGCCACCGCCGGTGTTCAGCCACCATAGCAGGCCATATACCGGGTTCAGCGCACAGGGTCGCAACGATTGCTCGATCCAGCTTTCGGGCAGGATGCGGCGTCCGTTCCAGTCACCCCGGCGCTGCATCAGCAGGCCGATGCGGGCCTGGTCCTCGGCATGGATCAAGACACCGCCGCCCCAGTGCGTGCCGCCCGAAACGCTCTCTATCATTCGCCCATCGATCTCGACGGAGGAGGTTCGGTAGCCGTGCCAGGACCAATCGGACGACGCACCGATCGGGTCCATGATCCGTTCGGCGAATACTTCCGGCAGCGGCCGGCGGAAGCGCCGTAGCAGGGCCAGGCTCAGACGGTTGACGCGGACGTCGTTGTATTCCCAGTGCTCGCCGGGTGCTTTCACTGGGCGCGGATCGCCTTTGCGGCCTTTGCCTTCGAGACCGAGTTGTCGATGCCAGTCGATCTGGTCGGATTTGCCGAACAGTTCGCCTCGCCATTCCGAGGTGTTCTGCAACAGGTGGCGCCAGGTCACCTCGCGGTTCTGAGCGCTGTCGAAACCGCCGTCATCGACGGTGCGGCCGACGGGTTCGTCGAGATCCGCGATCAGCCCGTCCATCACCGCGATGCCGGCGAGCAGGCTGAGGTAACTTTTGGCGGCGGAGAAGGTAAAGTCGACCTGATCGGTTTCCCCCCAGGACGCGATCTTGAAGCCTCGGCGCAGCACCAGGCCGTTGGCCGGCCCGCGCGGCCGGACCGGACCGAGCAGTTCGTTGAATGGCGGGGGTTCGAAGAAGCCGCTTTCGAGGTGAAGACGCAGGTCGTGGGGCCACTGGGTCTCGTTCTCCGCGGCGAACCGGGCGGCTTCCTCCAGCCATATCCAATTCATGCCGGCGACGTCAGCCGGGGCCTCAGGCCAGGTCTTGCCATGCGGCGGCGGCAGGATAGACGGCAGCTTCATCCAGTATTTCCTTCGCGATCGGGTCGTCCGACTATGGCGCCGGCGGCTGGACGTGCATAGTGCGGCGCACTTGGGGGTGGAATGTCGAATCGCGCCAGGCAGCGGCTGACGCTACTGAATTGCACATTGTTCACGGCGATGGCGGCGCCGCAGCAGGAGCACATCCTTGACCTTGCGTCGGAACGTTTTGTGCGACGCGGACAGATCATTTTCCAGCGGGGCGACGTCGAATCGTCGATGATGGCGGTGCTGCACGGTTCGGTGCGGATCAGCACTGGATCCGCCGATGGCAAGGAGGCGATATTGAACACCATGGGCGTCGGTGAGGTGTTCGGCGAGATTGCGCTGTTGGACGGTAAGCCGCGCAGCGCGGATGCCACGGCGATCGAGGACACCACCCTGCTGGTGATCGAGCGGCGGCATTTCCTGCCGTTCCTGCTGGCGAATGAGGACCTGGTGCTGCGGATGCTGACGGTGCTGTGTCAGCGGCTGCGGCAGACCAGTGAGGCCCTCGGCGACATGGTGATGCTGGATCTGCCCGGCCGGCTGGCGCGCCTGCTGGTCCGCCTGGCGGAGGACCACGGCAGCGCCACACCGCTGGGGATTCGTATCGACTTCAAGCTGTCGCAACGCGACATCGGCACGCGGGTGGCGTCTTCACGGGAGAGCGTCAACAAGCAACTGCATCACTGGCTGGAAGAAGGTTGGCTGTCGCTGGACCATGGATACATCACGTTGCGTCAACTGGAGCGATTCAGGGGGCTGAGCGATACTGGCTGACTTATCCCGCCGGCTTGCGTGACGATCGTTATGGCCAGACGGACAATTCCGGGAAATCCCGCGCTCCGCGTAACAGTCGCTTGCCATTAGCCGCGATGTGTGTATAATACGCACGATGAAGAGCGCGGATCTGATTCGGGAGTTGCAAGCTGCCGGATGGGTCCTGGATCGAGTTCGAGGCTCACACCACATCCTCCGGCATTCGACAAGACCTGGTCATGTCTCCGTTCCGCATCCGAAGAAGGATCTGGGCACGGGACTGGTTGCGGCGATCCGGAAGGTGGCTGGGCTCAAATAAGGAGATGGCGATGCGTTACCCCATTGCGATCGAGTCGGGTACTGAAACCACTGCATTCGGGGTCGTCATTCCCGATTTGCCAGGCGCTTTCTCGGCTGGCGATACTTTGGATGAGGCGATGGCCGGCGCCGAGGAAGCGGCCGCGGGCTGGATTGACGCCACCCTGGATGCGGGCGGAGCTATCCCGCCTCCCTCCAGCCTGGAGGCTATCCGCAATAATCCCGATTACAGTGGCTGGCTGTTTGGTGTCATCACCGTGGACCCTGCCCTCCTGGACGACACCATCGAGCGTGTGAACATCACACTGCCACGCCGGGTGCTTCGGCGTCTCGATGCGCTGGCTCGGTCGGCTGGCGAAAGCCGTTCGGGTTATATCGCACATCTTACGCTGAGTTGATTTTGCCGGGTGATAGTCACCCCGCGGGGCTGATTTTGCCGGGTGATGGTCACCCCGCCGGCTTGCGTAGACGGGTGTGCGGGATGGCGAATACCGCGAGCAGGGTGCCGAAGAAGATCGTTACGGCTGCGACGGTGAATCCGATATAGATGCTGCCGGTTTCGTGGAATGCCCAGCCGACCACCGCGGGTCCGGACAGCCCACCGAACTGACCCAATGCGCTGATCATGCCGATACCCGCCGCGGCGCCCCTGGCCTCCAGGAACACCGGCGGGATGGTCCAGAACACCATGAACACCGCGTATCCCGCGGCGGCGGCGATGGCGACCAGGACTCCGGTGGCCCACAGGCTTCCGGCGGCCAGCGGCAGCGCCAGATAGGCCACGGTGGCCAGCATTCCGGTCGCCAGGATGTGCCACCGCCGCTCCCCCACACGGTCGGAGTTGCGGCAGACCAGCAGCACGAACGCGGCGGCGAAGATCCAGACGCCA
>JAQGHW010000761.1 GCA_028291505.1 Rhodopila sp.
TGTTTGATCGCATGATTCACGCGCTTGGACGCTCCAGCGCGATCATGCTCTGGTCCGAAGAGCGCGCTGCCACACCGCCCCATCGCGCGGGATCAACGGCAGGCGTAGCTGTACCCTCACCGTCATGGTTGCGGTTTTTCATAGCCGCGGGATTTGGGGCGCGATGCCGCTGGCATGCATGCGGCTGTTCCATCTGTTGGCGAGCCGCACCGTCGTGCTTACCCCTGCTGCCACGAGACTATGCAGGCCATTCATGGCGCTCTGTCCAAAGGTAATTTCTCGCTGGAGCAGCGTGTCCACACTGTCAAGGCTGCAAGATAACATGCGGAGGACAGGTGCATGCGAACTCGAATTCTCATACTCGGCCTGTGTGTCGCGGCCAGCGCCGGCAGCATTGCGGTCTGGCATGCGCGGCACGCTGGTGCCGCGGTGAGGCCAACGGCCGTGCCGGCGCCGGTACCGGTCGTCGCGGACAAGGTGCAGGTCTCCAACATTCCGATCACGTTGACGGGTATCGGCACGGTCGTGGCCTACAATATTGTGGACGTGCACGCGCAGGTGACGGGTACGATCGACAAGATCGGCTTTACCGAGGGGCAGGTTGTTCACCCGGGTAGCCTGGTCGCGCAGCTCGATCCACGGCCGTTCCAGGCGGCATTGCAGCAGGCGCAGGCGAATCTTTCGCGCGATGAGGCGAACCTGGCGAATGCCCGCACGAACCTGGGCCGCTACACCCCACTGCTGAAGCAAGGCTTTGCAACGGAGCAGCAGGTGGTCGACCAGGCCGCCTCAGTGAGTGAGCTGCAGGCTGCGGTCGCCGGCGACAAGGCGGCGATCTTCAACGCGGAGACCCAGCTCAGCTATACCACGATCACCTCGCCCATCGATGGCGTCACCGGCATCAAGGATGTTGATATCGGCAATATCGTCCAGCCGTCCTCCACGACGCCGATCGTCAGGCTCACCCAAATCCAACCGATCTCGATCGTGTTCACGTTGCCGCAGGATGACGTGCCCAACGTGCAAGAAGCGATGGCCAAGGGCAATCTGCAGGTCATCGCCTATGGACAGGACGACCGCACCAGCCTGGACCAGGGGACGCTGCTGCTGGTCAACAATGCCGTCAACCAGGGTTCCGGCACGGTCCAACTCAAGGCCACCTTCCCAAATGCCAGACGAACGCTGTGGCCAGGCGAGTTCGTCAATGTGCGGCTCATCATCGGCGAACGGCATGATGGCATCAGCGTGCCACTGGATGCGTTGCAGCAGGGGCAGACCGGCTCCCTGGTCTATGTCGTCAACTCGAACGGTACCGTGCAGCAGCGCCCAGTGACAGTCGGCCAGACGATGAACGGCCGCGCGTTGATCGACAAGGGCCTGCAGCCCGGTGATGTCGTCGTGACGGCCGGCCAATACCGCCTGGGTGACGGCGTCAAGGTCGTCGTGGTTCCTGCCGGCGATCCCGCAGTGCAGAACAGCAGCGAAGCCAGCGCGGGGATGCTGGGATGAGCATGTCCTCAGGCTTCATTCGCCGTCCGGTGGCGACCGCGCTGCTGATGGTGGCGATCGTATTGCTGGGCGGCACGGCTTACACGCTGCTGCCGGTTGCCGCGCTGCCGAACGTGTCGTTCCCGACCATCTCGGTCACGGCGCAATTGCCCGGGGCGGATCCGCAGACCATGGCCTCGTCAGTCGCCACGCCGCTGGAGAAGCAGTTCGGGGAAATTCCGTACCTCACGCAGATGACGTCGACCAGCTCGCTTGGCTATACGTCGATCACGCTGCAGTTCGCCTTGAACGACAGCATCGACGCCGCGGCGCAGCTTGTGCAGACGGCGATCAATGCCGCGGCAGGGCAGTTGCCGAAGGACATGCCGTCGCCGCCCACTTATCACGAGACCAATCCGTCCGACGCCCCGATCCTGGTGCTTGGCCTCACCTCCGAGACGTTGCCGATCACCACCGTCGACGACTACGCTGAAAGCATCCTGGAACAAAAGATCTCACAGGTGCCGGGCGTCGGATTGGTGAGCGTTGGCGGCGAACAGCACCCAGCGGTCCGGATACAATTCAACCCGGCACAGCTCGCCTCGGATGGGCTGGATATGGAGGACGTACGGACCGCCCTGACGAATGTCAGCGTCGATCAGCCGAAGGGCAGCCTATACGGCAAGAACCGTGCCTTTACCCTGCAGACCGACGACCAGATCCTGTCCGCCGACCAGTGGGACAAGCAGATCATCGCCTATCGCAACGGCGGACCCATCCGGGTTTCGGATGTTGGGAAGGCGATTGTCGGACCGCAGGACGAGACGCTGCGGGGCTGGGTCAACCTGCATCGCGGCATCATTCTCGCGATCCAGCGGTTGCCGGGCGCCAATGTGATCAGCACGGTGCAGGCGATCCAGGCGGCGTTGCCCCAGATCGAGGCATCGATCCCGCCCGCCATCAAGGTCTCGGTAATTTCCGACCGCACCATCACTATCCGTGCGTCGGTGGCCGACGTGCAGTCTACCTTGCTCATCACCATGGGCCTGGTGGTCGGGGTGATCTTCATGTTCCTGCGCAGCGTCCGGGCGACGGTGATCCCGGCCATCGCAGTACCGGTCTCGATCGTCGGCACGTTCGGGGTGATGTACGCGTTCGGCTATAGCCTGGACAATCTGTCGCTGATGGGCCTGTCGATCGCGGTGGGCTTCGTGGTGGACGATGCCATCGTGATGGTGGAGAACATCGCCCGCCACATAGAAATGGGCAAGACGCCGATGCAGGCGGCGCTGGATGGCGCCGGCGAGATCGGATTCACCATCCTGTCGATCTCGATTTCCCTGGTCGCGGTGTTCATTCCGCTGCTGATGATGAGCGGCATGGTCGGCCGTATGTTCCAGGAATTCGCGGTCACCGTCACCGTCTCCATCGCGGTGTCGGTGGTGGTCTCGCTGACCCTGACGCCGATGATGGCCGCGCGGCTGCTGCGGCAGGAACATCCGGAGCAGCAGGGAAGGCTGTCGCGCGGGCTCGAGAAATGCTTCGACGGATTGCTCGCGGTGTACGACCGCGGGCTGGTGGTGGCGCTGCGGCATCGTTTCATCACGTTGATGGCGATGCTGGCCACCGTCGCGGTGACGGCCTGGTTGTTCATTATTATCCCGAAAGGGTTCTTCCCGGAACAGGATACCGGCCTGATCCTCGGTGTGACCGAGGCCGCACAGGACGTGTCCCCCAATGGCATGTCGGTGTTGCAGCAGCAGGTGATCGCATCGGTTCTCAAGAACCCCGCCGTTGAAACGGCCGGCGCCTATATCGGGGCGGGCGGTGCCACGTCGACCGAGAACCAGGGCCGCGTCTTCATTGCCCTGAAGGACAAGAGCCAGCGCCCGTCGATCACGCAGGTCATGACCCAGCTCGACCAGGCGGTGCGCAGTGTCCAAGGCGTGCGGCTGTTCATGCAGCCGGTTCAGGACGTCAATATTGGTGGTCGCCTTACGGCTACGCAGTACCAATACACGCTGACCGACGTCGATCTTAGCGAACTGAACCGGTGGGGACCGATCATCGAGAGCGCGCTGGCGAAGCTCCCCCAGCTTGCCGATGTCACCAGCGACCAGCAATCCTCGGCGCCGCAGCTCACTCTGTCGATCAACCGGGATGTCGCATCACGTATGGGCATCGCGGCATCGCAGATCGATTCGGTCCTGTACGATGCGTTCGGCCAGCGCCCGATCGCCCAGCTGTATACCAGCCTCAACCAGTATTACGTCATCATGGAGGTGAATCCCGGGTTCCAGCTTGGGCCCGACGCCCTGCAACGGATCTATGTCCGCTCGCAGACCTCGGGGATGGTGCCGTTGAGCGAACTCGTCACACAGCACTCGACGGTGTCGCCGCTATCGGTCAATCACCAGGGGCAGTTCCCCTCTGTGACGGTCAGCTTCAACCTCCGCGGCAACGTGCCGCTTGGTCCGGCAGTGTCGGCGATCAACCAGGCGATGGCGACGCTGCACGTGCCGCCGACGATCAGCGCCAGCTTCCAGGGCAATGCCCAGGCGTTCCAAAGCTCGCTCTCCAGCACGCCGATCCTGATCCTGGCGGCGCTGATCGCGGTCTACCTCATCCTGGGCATGCTGTACGAGAACACGATCCATCCGCTGACCATCATCTCCACCTTGCCCGCCGCCGGTGCCGGCGCGCTGGTGATCTTGCTGGTGGGCGGCTTCGGGCTGGATGTGATGGGGATCATCGGTATCATCCTGCTGATCGGCATCGTGAAGAAGAACGGCATCATGCTGGTGGACTTCGCGCTGGAGGCGGAACGGACTCGCGGCCTGACCGCGGAGGAGTCGATCTATGAAGCTTGCAAGCTGCGCTTCCGGCCAATCCTGATGACGACGATGTGCGCGTTGCTGGGTAGCTTGCCGTTGATGCTGGGCACAGGCACCGGGTCCGAACTTCGCCAGCCGCTGGGCTACGCGATGGCGGGGGGGCTGGTGGTTTCCCAAGTCCTGACGTTGTTCACCACGCCGGTGGTATACATTTACATGGACAAGCTTGCCCGCCTGCGCTTCCGGCGCAGCGGAAGGGTGCGCCCGCAGCAGGCAGTCGCCGCCGAATGAGAGTTTGAGGCGGGGTGGAGACAGCCTGACAGAAACGTAATTCAGCGTCATGGTAGCCGCTACATAGGATGGCGGCTATCATGACGAACTGGAATACGTTCGACCTGAATCTCCTGGTAGTCTTCGACGCGGTTATGCAGGAGAAGAACCTGACGCGAACCGGACAGCGGCTCGGCTTGACCCAGTCTGCCGTCAGCCATGCGCTCGCACGCCTGCGTCACATGCTGAAGGACGAACTGTTCGTCCGCACGCCTGAGGGGATGCTGCCAACCCCGCGGGCGGAGCGGATGTTCGGGCCGATACATCAGGCGCTGCAAGAGATGCGGGTCGTCCTTGAGGCTGACGAATTCGACCCAACCGAGGCATCGCGCACCTTTACGATTTCCGCCAACAACTATGCAGCCCGTGCGGTCATCCCGGCATTCGTGCGCCGCGTGGCCGTGCTGGCGCCATCGGTCGTGGTCGAGGTTCGGCCGACCGGCATGTTGCACACGCTCGATCAGTTGGATGCCGGCGCGGTGGAGCTGGCGCTGGAAGCACTGACCGCGGGAGGCGAGCGGTTCAAATGTGTCGGCCTCCTGGAAGACGACTATGTGTTGATCCTGTCGAGCGATCATCCCGCAGCCAGCGAACCGATGCTGTCGATCGAGCATATCGGGGGCTTGCCCCACATCACCATCACCTCCAGCGGCGACGATACGCAGTTCGTGGATGACGCACTTGCCGAGCATGGACTGGCGCGCCACGTGTGGGCAAGGGTCCCGCTGCATTCCTTGTTGTCGGTTCTTGTCGGATCCAGGGCACTGGCAGTCGTGCCACGGCGCGTCGCCGCGGACTTCATGACCACCAGTCCACTGATCATCCGGCCGCTACCATTCGTTTCACCGCGTGTGTCACTCTCGATGATCTGGCATCGCCGGCTGGACCACCACGCGGCCCACCGCTGGCTGCGCGCGACGCTACGGGCATCGGTCAAAGAGTCGTAGGCGAGCTGCCGCATAGCCGAAGTACAGTCCAGCCACGTTTGGACTATGCGCGGCATGCATTGAGCGATGAACAAGTAGAGTAACGCATTTGCGCGGAAACGTACGAGATATCGCGGAGACGGTTCGTAACCGGCTCCCGCAGGTGGTCTTGTCTTCCGTTCAAGCAAATGAGGCACGCAATGGCTCCGTTTTCCCGTCGTAATATGCTTGCCTTCGGTGCCGCCGGGGCTGTGGCTGCCACAGCCGCTTCAGCCAATGCAGCTTCTTTTGGCAACCCGGACGAGCCCCCGCAGGGCGCGATCGATGCCAATGCCGGCAGCCGGCTCGATCCCGGCCCGAAGAACCCGGCATTGGCGTCGCAATTCCCCGACGCCACCAACCCGCCCGCGACGGATGTCGGCGACATGCCGCAGTTCTGGGCGTCGTTCAACAACGCGCACAAGCGCATCCAGGATGGCGGATGGGCTCGCCAGGTCACACAGACGGATTTCCCAATTTCCAAAGCGGTTTCCGGCGTCAACATGCGGCTCAATGCCGGCGGCATCCGGGAACTGCATTGGCATCAGGCCGCCGAGTGGGCCTTCATGACGAACGGCCTGTGCCGCGTGACAGTGCTCGATACGCAGGGACGAGCCTACGTGCAGGACGTTCGTGCGGGCGACCTGTGGTTCTTTCCCGCCGGTTATCCGCATTCGCTGCAGGGAATAGGGACGGACGGCTGCGAATTCGTCATTGTGTTCGACGATGGCGCTGCCAGCGAATACAACACGCTGCTGGTGACCGACTGGCTCGCCCATACCCCTCCCGAGGTGCTCGCGCTCAACTTTGGCGTCCCGCCGGAGACCTTCCGCTCGATCCCTTTGAACGATCTCTGGATCTTCCAAGGAAAGGCACCGGGCTCGTTGTCGATCGATCAGGAAGCGGTCGCGTCGGGCGGTTTGCCAGCCAATCCGTTCACCTTCTCGCTGACTGGCGCGACGCCGCATCGCAGTAGCCGTAGCGGCAGCTTGCGGCTGGCCGACAGCACCAACTTCAAAGTCTCGAAGACCATCGCGGCGGTGCTGGAGACGATCAAGCCTGGCGGCCTGCGTGAGATGCACTGGCACCCCAACGCCGACGAATGGCAATACTGGATCAAGGGGGAGGGCCGCATGACGGTATTCAACGCCGGCCCCCGCGCCCAGACGATGGACTTCCGCCCCGGCGACATCGGTGTCGTCAAGCGGAACAATGGCCATTACATCCAGAACACCGGCACGACGGACCTCCAGTTCCTGGCCGTGTTCAAGGTCGCGGAGTACGAGGAAATCTCGTTCTCCGACTGGCTGACGCGCACGCCGCCGGCAATGGTTGCGCAGACCTTGAACATCGACCCATCGGTGCTCCAGCGGTTCCCGCGGGATGCGCCAGGCGTCGTCCCGGTCTGACCACGTATTCCTGACGCCCCAGCATCGAAAGGACGTTCCCGGATGTGGACGTTGGACGCATATCACCTGGCGCGGGCACAGTTCGCGTTCACGGTGGGGTTCCATATCGTGTTCCCGACCTTCTCGATCGGGTTGGCCGCCTATCTCGCGGTGCTGGAAGGCCTGTGGCTGCGCACCGGGCGCCAGGTCTATATGGACGTCTACCAATACTGGCTCAAGATATTCGCGATCGTCTTCGGAATCGGTGTCGTTACTGGGCTGGTGATGTCGTATGAATTCGGCACCAACTGGTCCGAGTTCGCCTATCGAACGGGCCCGATACTGGGCCCGCTGCTTGGCTATGAAACGTTGACCGCCTTTTTCATGGAGGCGGGTTTCCTCGGCATCATGCTGTTCGGCATCAACCGGGTGGACAAGAGGCTGCACTTCGCGGCGACCTGCCTCGTCACGCTCGGCACACATATAAGCGCGGCGTGGATCCTGGCCAGCAACTCTTGGATGCAGACGCCGGCCGGCTACAAGATCGTCAACGGCGTGTTCGAGCCGGTCAGTTGGCTGCATATCATTTTCAACCCATCGTATCCGTTCCGCTTTGCGCACATGATGGGCGCCGCCTATCTCAGCGTCGCATTCGCGGTCGGCGCCATCGGTGCCTTCCATCTGCTGCGCGATCGCGGCAACCAGGCAGCCCGCGTCATGTTCTCCATGGCTATGTGGATGGCCGCCTGCGCCACACCTTTCCAGATCGTCGCCGGCGACGCGCTAGGGCTTAACTCGTTGCAGTATCAGCCGCAGAAGGTCGCCGCCATGGAAGGTGACTGGGCAGCGCCCGAGCCAGGCGCCGGAGAGCCTGTGGTGCTGTTTGGGGTCCCCGATCAACAGCACCGGGTAAACCACGATGAGGTGACGATCCCGCATGTCGGTTCGCTCTACCTGACCCATAGCTGGTCCGGTACGATCCGCCCTCTGGACGCATTTCCGCCGGCGGATATCCCCGATGTTCCGGTGCTCTTCTATGGCTTCCGTATCATGGTTGGGCTGGGGCTGCTGATGTTCGCGATTGGCGTGGTCAGCCTGTGGCTGCGCTGGCGGGGACAGCTGTACGACGCACGGTGGTTCCAGCGCATCGTCGTGGCCACGGGTCCCGCCGGCTTCTGCGCCCTGCTCGCCGGATGGGTCGTCACCGAGGCGGGCCGCCAGCCATATACCGTCTACGGCCTGCTCCGCACCGCGCAGAGCGTATCGCCGGTGCTCACGTCCGACGTGGCGCTTTCGCTCGGTGCCTTCGCCGTCATCTATTCCATCGTGCTTGCCGCCGCTCTGCTGTTCTTGCTGCGTCTGTTCGCCAAGGCCCCCGTATCCCATGAAGCGGGACCGCCGCATGTGCCACAAAGAGCGGCTGGAATTATGCCCGGCCCCGCCGGCGCGATCCTGAACTCCGCGGAGGGTACGCGATGAGCACCGTGCTTCCGATCATCTGGGCGGGTCTGCTCGCCTTTGCCGTGTTCGCTTACATCGTGCTGGACGGGTTCGATCTCGGCGTCGGCATCCTGTTCCTGGTGGAGCACGACAAACAGGATCGCGACGTCATGGTCACCACTGTCGCACCGGTCTGGGACGGCAACGAAACCTGGCTCGTGCTCGGCGGCGGCGGCTTGTTCGCCGCATTCCCGATGGCGTACTCGATCATCCTGCCAGCACTTTATCCGCTAATGATCGGCATGCTGCTGGCACTGATCCTGCGCGGCGTGGCGTTCGAGTTCCGCTTTCAGGCAACCAGCTACGGGCGCTTCTGGTGGGACATCGCGTTCTGCGGCGGCTCCATCGTGGCGACTTTTTGCCAGGGCCTGATCCTCGGCGGCCTGATCCACGGCATCCACGTCGACGGTCATGCGTATGCCGGCGGCCCGCCGCCCTGGCTGAATGGATTCGCGATGCTGTGCGGCATTGCCCTGGTGGTCGGCTACGCGTTGCTCGGTGCATGCTGGCTGATCTGGCGCACGAACGGGCGTCTACAGGCGCGCTGCCGCCGCCGAGCCGAATGGTTCGCTGCGATCATGCTCGGCTTGATCGGCATCGTCAGCCTGTGGACGCCGCTGCTGCATCCGGAATTCACCAGGCGCTGGTTCGCCTGGCCCGGCATGGCGCTGACCAGCCCGGTTCCCTTGCTGGTCGCCGTCGTCGCCTGGCTGTTCTGGCGCGCACTCCGCAAAGATCACGAGGTGATGCCATTGCTGTACGTCCAGGCCTGGTTCCTGCTGTGTTTCGTGGGGCTTGGGATCAGCTTCTATCCGTACATCATCCCTCCATCAGTCACGATCTGGCAGGCCGCTGCGCCCGTCGGCAGTCTTGACTTCCTTCTGGTCGGCGCGATCGTCATGCTGCCGATCATACTGACCTACATGGCGTACTCGTATTGGACCTTCGTCCACAGCAAGGTCGAACCCGGCACCCAATATCATTGATCGTAACCGCATAAGCGCATGATCACGCTAAGCGGAACGTTCAAAGCGTGTGAATCATGCGATCAGACAAAGACTTAGAGCATGATCACGCTAAGCGGAACGTTCAAAGCGCGTGGATCATGCGATCGGACAAAGACTTACCCCTCACGCAATGACTGGAGCTATCATGAGCAATACCCCAGTTCCCCCTTCCGAACCGATCGGCGATGCGCGGCACGCACCGGACGACACGCCGGCGTTCGCGCCCTATCACGCTGCCGCCGGCGGCTGGGGCGCCTTGCGGGCCACGGCACAGGCGCTGCGCGAGCAAAGCGTCGCGCTGAAAGGTTCGAAGGCGTTGCTGTCGGTCAATCAGCCAGCCGGCTTCGACTGTCCCGGGTGCGCCTGGCCCGACCCAAGCCACACCAGCTCGTTCGAGTTCTGCGAGAACGGTGCGAAGGCCGTGGCATTCGAACTCACGAAGCGCCGCGTTACCCGCGAATTCTTCGCCGCCCATACCGTGCGTGGGCTGGAGGAGCAGAGCGATTACTGGTTGGAGCAGCAGGGGCGGCTCACGGAGCCGATGCGGTATGATGCGGCGACGGATCATTATGTGCCGATCGATTGGAATGAGGCGTTCGCGCTGATCGGCCGCGAACTCAACGCCTTGGACGATCCGGACCAGGCCGAGTTCTACACGTCCGGTCGCACGTCCAACGAAGCGGCCTTCCTGTACCAGTTGTTTGTGCGGCGCTTCGGCACGAACAACTTCCCCGACTGTTCCAATATGTGCCACGAGCCGACCAGTGTCGGCCTTCCCGAGAGCATTGGTATCGGCAAGGGCACCGTACTGCTCGACGACTTCGAGCAGACCGACGCGATCTTCATCATCGGGCAGAATCCCGGTACCAACAGCCCGCGGATGATGACGGAGCTGCACGCCGCATCGCGCCGCGACGTGCCGATCGTGGTGTTCAATCCGCTGCGTGAACGGGCGCTCGAGCGCTTTACCGCGCCGCAGGACCCGATCGAGATGGCGACGTTCAGCGAAACGCGGATCGCCAGCGAGTATTGCCAGGTGGGCGCGGGGGGCGACGTCGCCGCGCTGAAGGGCGTCATGAAGTTGGTGCTGGAGGCGCATGACACGGCGCTGCGAAACGGCGATGCGCCGGTGCTCGATCTTGCGTTCATCGCGCAGCACACGCATGGATTCGCGGCCTTTGCCGACGATCTGCGCCGCACCGGGTGGGATGACATACTGCGTGCGTGCTGCCTGCCACACGACCAGTTGCGGCGCGTCGCAGACATCTACATCCGAGCACGCAGCGTCATTGCCTGCTATGGCATGGGCATCACCCAACACCGCACCGGTTCCGCGAACGTGCAGCAGATCCTCAACCTGCTGCTGCTGCGGGGGAATATCGGCAGGCCAGGCGCCGGCATCTGCCCGGTGCGCGGGCATTCGAATGTGCAAGGTGACCGCACCGTCGGGATCGATGAGAAGCCATCACCGGAATTTCTCGACCAGCTTCAGAAAGTGTTCGGGTTCGAGCCGCCACGAGCGCACGGCCACAATGTCGTGGAGGCGGTGCAGGCGATGGCGGATGGGGTTGCCAAGGTGTTCATCGGTCTCGGCGGAAATTTCGTCAGGGCGGTGCCGGATTGGGGCATCGCCGAGGCTGCGATGCGGCGGATGCGGCTGACCGTCGGGATCAACACCAAACTCAACCGTGGTAACCTGGTGCATGGCGAACAGGCCTTGATCCTGCCTTGCCTGGCGCGAAGCGACATCGACATGCAGGCCAGCGGCAGGCAGGCAATCACGGTCGAGGACAGTATGTCGATGGTGCATGCGTCGGCCGGTCTGGTTGAGCCGCCAAGCGGACATCTGAAATCGGAAGTGGCCATCGTCTGTGGCATGGCAGCGGCGACGCTGCCCGGCAACGGCATCGACTGGGATCACTTCGTCGCTGACTACAGTCGGATACGCGACAAGATCGAGGCGGTGCTGCCGCGGCTTTTCTTCGATTTCAACCTGCGGATCCGCCAACCCGGGGGCTTCCATCTCACCAATCCGCCGCGCGATCGCGTGTGGAACACCGCCACGGGTCGCGCCAATTTCCTGGTCTTTCCGGGTGTCGAAGAGAATCCCTTGGTCTCTCATCCCGAAATGCTCCGGCTGATGACGCTGCGCAGCCACGATCAATACAATACGACGATCTATAGTCTCGACGACCGGTATCGCGGCGTGTTCGGCGGACGCATGGTGGTGTTCATGAACGAAGCCGATATGCAGCAGCGGGGGATCGTGCCGGCAAGCTTAGTCGAGATCGAAGCGCTCGCGGAGGATGGCAACCGGCGTATCGTGCGCGGCTTCAAGGCGAAGGCGCACGACATTCCCCCAGGCTCGATTGGCGCTTATTATCCAGAAACCAACCCGTTGCTGCCGCTGGCACATCACGACCGCAAGAGCGGCACGCCAGCCGCGAAGTCGATACCGGTCCTGGTTCGCCCGGTCGGCAGTGAACTGCTGGCGAAATAAGCGATGATACGATCTCGATGGCATGCGTGCGGAGCATCGTTGGCCGCGCGCCTGCCGGTTGTCGCCGCAGCCACCATCGCAACTGCTGTTGGTCCCGTTTAGGCGGCAAGCCGCTTCGCCGTTGAGTGCCTGAAAGATGTCGTAAGCGGTTGTCCGGCGTCATCAGGCGCGATAAGTTCCGCCCATGCGGCAACTGGCGCGACGTTTTTTTCTGATCCTCTGCATGTTCGCCGTCGTGAGCGGCAGCACGATCAGCTTCGCCGCGTCCGTCACGGATGCCCCTTGTGCGCATGAGCACAGCGATCACACGGGCAATATTCCCTCCCATCACGATCATCATGGCGCCGGCTGCCTTGCATGCTGCCTCGGCGCGTGCACCGCGATCCCCGATCTGCCGCCGCGGCTCTCCCTGGGTGCAGCTGCCTTTTCCGCACAGCCGGTGGGCTATTGGGAAACCGCCGTTTCCCTCTCCGAGCGCACGATCGCGCCTGATCTCGGCCCTCCCCGAACCACAGCCTGAACCAACTCCGTCGCCGTAAGGCCCGGGGTTCGAAGCGGCGCGTACTGGCGCAAGCGCCGACGCGTCTCGCTGTTCAGCTTCTTCCATTCGAACGGCCACGCTCGACCGCGCTCTAAGCGCGGCGGCGGCCAGAAAGAGAACGTCATGACCGCCATTCCCTATCGGCCGCTGGTTTTTGCCAGTGTCATTCTGCTTGCCTTACCCGCATGCGCGGCGACGATGCCCGCCCCAACCGCGACCGAGGCCGCCACTCCCGTCGCCGTCGATCTCGGTCCGTCGTCCCGCGTGCCGCGGACCCGCACGGCCATGGCCGGCGCCGGGCATGAAGATCGTCGCACAGGCATGAGCAGCGCGCTTTCCGGCAAGGCGCAGCTTGTTCATGAAGGCGGCGGAGATGCCCATGCCACCGGCACCGTAAATGCCGTCGATCCTGCTCAGCACAAAATCAATCTGAGCCACGGCGCGATTTCTGCGCTCGGCTGGCCGGCCATGACGATGGAGTTCCCTGTTGCGCCGTCTGTCGATCTCACGCGCATCAAGCCGGGCAACCGTGTCGACTTTACGCTCGAGAAGAAGGGCGATGGCGGCATGTATGAGATCCAGTCGGTGCAGCCGGCGGGGGGAGGACGGTGATGATCATACCCCGATCC
>JAQGHW010000965.1 GCA_028291505.1 Rhodopila sp.
CCCGTCAGCAGCACCGTGACACCGGCCGAGCGCTGCTCGGCTTCTACACCAGCGAGTTCGGCTACATAGTCGATCTCGTGCCGGAAGGTGATCCGGGCTGTCCGAGCCGAATCGAGGCGATCGTTACGCTGCGGCTACAGCACCGCCTGATCGAGATCGGTCAGGAAGCGGCGGCAAGTTCCTGCGTTTATCCGGGCGCCTTGCGGCACTACCAACGGTTGGCACAGGTCGACGAACAAACCGTCGAGCGGTTCGGCGCCCGCGTGGCGGCGACGCTCGTTCAGGCCAGTCCGGATCTGAAGCAGACCTATGCACCCCATGCGGAAGACCTGGATGCTACGTTACGCGGCCAAATCCAGGCCGTGATGGACAGGGCTATCGCGCCCCTGCACGGCATGCGCCAGGACGCCCAGCAAGCGGTCAACAGTTCCGACGAGCTCAAACAGCTCGCGTCTTCCTGCTCGATTTGAATCCCGGCAGCCGACCGCGGGAAGCGTGAATCGCCACGCGACCACGATCGGCTGCCTCAAGCAAATCACGACCTGTCGCCCGGCTCGGTTGGGCGATTGCAAACCGCTTCGCCACACCAAAGGTGACCCATGGACCTGCACGAGCTGGATGATCGCCTTGATGATCGCACAGTCCAAACCCGATCGAACCAGATCGATGGGGCCAGGCCGTCGAAGCGGCTGTCGCGCAATTCGCAGGCGACGATCCTTGTCCTGGTCGTCGGAATAGCCGTGATCGTCTTCATCGGTGGTCCCGCCGGGTACCGCCAGCTCACGGACACCACACCGGCCCAGCAAGCAGGCCAAACCGCCCCGGCCAGCGACGTCCAGGGCTTCAAGGTCACCGACAGGCAGTGGGCCGCCTTGAAGGTCCAGCCGGTGGAAGAGCGCGTTTTCCAGGATGCTTCCGACACCGACGGCAAGATCGCGATCGACGACGACGTGGTGACACCGGTGTTCTCGCCCTTCTCCGGCCGGGTTACCCGACTGATCGCACACTCGGGTGACACGGTGAAAAAGGGCGACCCGCTGTTCGGTATCCAGGCCACCGAACTGGCGCAGGCGCAAAGCGACCTGATCACCGCGGTGGCGGGCCTCAGGACCGCCAAGGCGCAGCTCAATCTGGCCACGACCAACGAGAAGCGCCAGCACGACCTTTACAACGCCCAAGGCGCCGCGCTGAAGGATTGGCAGCAGGCCCAGGTCGATCTTGCCACCGCGCAGGGTGGCATGAACACCGCCTCGATCGGCCTCGCCGCCATCCGCAACCGGCTGCGGATCTTCGGCAAATCGGACAACGAGATCGACCAGCTTGAAACCACCCCCGACATCCTGCGTGTCGACGCCGACACCCTGGTCACCGCACCCATCGCCGGCACCGTCGTGCAGCGTCAGATCGGCCTCGGGCAGAATCTCGTCAGCGCGTCGTCCGGTGGCTCCACCGCGCTGTTCATGATCGGTGACTTGTCGAAGGTCTGGCTGACCGGAAATGTGCGCGAGGACGACGCAAGCGCCATGCATAAAGGCGACGTGGTCGAAGTCACCGTGCTCGCCATCCCCAACAAGGTGTTCAAGGCTCGGCTGACATACATCGCCTCCTCCATCGACCCGAACACCCACCGCCTGGCGGTGCGCGCTGAAGTGGAAAATCCGAACGGCGAACTGAAACCCGAGATGTTCGCCAGTTTCCGCATCATCACCGGTCAGGATGACGCCGCCCCGAGCGTGCCTGACTCGGCAATCGTGTTTGAGGGCGATAGCGCGCATGTCTGGTTGGCCAACGTGAAAGCAAAAACCCTCGAAATCCGACCGATCAAGATTGGTCACAGCCGCAACGGCTTCGTGGAGGCGGTGGGCGGTCTAAGTCGCGGCGACAACATCGTGACGTCCGGCGCCGTCTTCATAGATCGCGCTGTCAGCAGTGACTAACCGCGGACCTGGCAGCGGGAACTGAAACCATGGGCGGGATCATCGTCGCGGCGCTGAAACAGCGCGTCCTTGTGTTCGTCATGATGCTGGCGGTGTTCGCCGGCGGCGTCGTGGCATTCATGAAGCTGAACATCGAGGCCTATCCGGACCCGGTGCCGCCCCTGGTCGACATCATCGTTCAAAGCCCGGGTTCCTCGGCCGAGGAGATGGAACGCTCCATGACCATCCCGGTCGAGATCCAGATGGCCGGCGTACCGAACGTGACGGCGATCCGGACGATTTCGCTGTTCGGCCTTTCCGACATCAAAGTGCAGTTCACCTATGACTTCACCTATCAGCAGGCGGAGCAATGGGTGATCAATCGCCTGTCGCAATTGCCGCCTCTGCCTGGCGGCGTGACGCCACAGATTTCGCCCGCAAGCCCCACCGGCGAAATCATGCGATACCGCGTGGTCGGGCCGCCCGGCTACTCGGTGATGGACCTCAAGACCATTGAGGACTGGATGCTGGAACGCCGCTTCAAGGCGGTGCCAGGAGTCGTCGATGTCAATGGCTGGGGCGGCAAGACCAAGGCCTATGAGGTGACGATCGACCAGAACAAGCTGATCCGCTACGGCCTGACCGTGCCGCAGGTGATCGCGGCGCTGAACAATGCCAACGCGAATGTCGGCGGCCAGACGGTGAATTTCGGCGACCAGGCGGCTGTGGTGCGCGGTGTCGGACTGATCCGCTCCCTCGACGACATCCGCGACACGATGGTGTCCCAGAACAACACCTCACCCGTGCGGATCAGCGACGTTGCCAGCGTCTCGGTTGGAAACCAGCCGCGGCTGGGCATCGCCGGACAGGACGCCGACGACGACATTGTCCAGGGCATCGTGCTGATGCGGCGCGGCGCGGAAAGCATGCCGACGATCCGGCGGGTGGAAGCGCTGATCGCGAAGATCAACACCTCCAACATCCTGCCGCCAGGCGTGCATATCGAGCGGATCTACGATCGATCCGATCTGATCAAGGTCACGACCCACACCGTGCTGCACAACATGGCCGAGGGCATGATCCTGATCTTTGTCCTGCAGTACATCTTCCTCGGCAACATCCGAGCGGCGCTTATCACCTCGGCGACGATCCCTTTTGCCCTGGCGTTCGCCGTCGGGTTGCTATTGCTGCTCGGGGAATCGGCCAACCTGTTGTCAGTCGGCGCGATCGACTTCGGACTGGTGGTGGATGCCACCGTCATCATGGTGGAGAACATCCTCCGGCGGTTGTAGCAACCGTCCGGGCAACGATTCCATGGATCCGCGCTGGTGCACCGAATCCGCTCCGCCGCCGAGCTGCGTGGCAAATTCGCGGTGATCGCAAACGCGGCGACCGAGGTGAACAAGGGCATCTTCTTCTCCGCGGCGATCATCATCGCCGGCTTCGTGCCGCTGTTCACCATGAGCGGGATCGAGGGTCACATCTTCGGCCCGATGGCCAAGACCTACGCCTATGCCATCGGCGGCGGACTGCTGGCCACCTTTACCGTGACCCCCGCGCTTTGTGCATTGTTTCTGCATGACCATGAAAGCGAAAAAGACACCTTGCCGGTGCGCCTGATGCACAGGGTCTACCAACCGGTGGTCGGCTTCGCGCTCGCCAACCGCGTGCTGACGCTAGGTGGGCTGATCATGCTGCTGGTCTTCGCGGGCCTCGCCGTGCGGACCTTGGGCCTTGAATTCCTGCCCAAGCTGGAAGAGGGCAATCTGTGGATCCGCGCGACCATGCCGACATCGATCTCACTCGACGCCGGTGATTCGTACGTCAACAGGATGCGGAACATCATAAAGTCCTACCCGGAGGTTGTGACGGTGGTGTCCCAGCACGGCCGGCCGGATGACGGCACCGATGCGACCGGGTTCTTCAATGCCGAGTTTTTCGTGCCCTTAAAGCCGGCCGACATCTGGCCCGACGGTGTGGACAAGGCAAAACTCGTCGATACGATGACCGCCCAATTGAACGACGCATTCCCTGGCGTCGACTTCAATTTCTCCCAGTACATCGAGGATAACGTCGAAGAGGCGGCGTCCGGGGTAAAAGGTGAGAACTCGATCAAGCTGTTTGGCGGCGACCTGGAGGTCCTGGAGAAAACCGCGAACAAGATCAAGGACGTCATGAGCACGGTGCCCGGGGTCGCCGATCTGGGGGTTTTCGCCGAACTGGGACAACCGACCGTCCGCATCGACGTCGATCGCGCCCGCGCCGCCCGCTATGGTTTGGCGCCGGGGGACATAAACACCACGGTGCAGGCCGCGATCGGCGGACAGGCCGCGGGCAACCTGTATGAGGACGGATCGGACCGGAACTTCCCGATCATCGTCCGGCTGGCACCTGAATACCGGGAACGCCTCGATGCGATCCGGCACATCGTCATCGGTGCGCCGAACCTGAGTGGTAGCGGCGTCGTCCCGATT
>JAQGHW010000968.1 GCA_028291505.1 Rhodopila sp.
TGCAGCGCCTGATCACCCCGGAACCCGGTTTCTTGCAGGGTCTGCGGGAGATCCCCCGGGAGTACGGCATACCGTTGATCTTCGACGAGGTGGTCACTGGCTTCCGCCTCGCCTATGGCGGTGCCCAGGAATATTATGGTGTCGTTCCGGACATCTGCACCTTGGGAAAGGTGATCGGCGGCGGGTTCCCGCTGGCGGCGATTGCCGGGCGCGACGACATCATGGCCCATCTGGACCGCGGCCGGGTGGGCGCGGATGACTTCATGCCACAGATTGGCACGCTGAGCGGCAACCCGGTAGCCGCCGCGGCCGGGCTGGCGACCCTTGCGATCCTACGGCGTCCCGGCGCCTACGAGCGGATCTTCGCCAATGGCGAGGCAATTCGCGACGGTCTCGCCGCCGCTCTGCGTGACGCTGGAATCGAAGCGGCAGTACCCGGAGAACCGCCGATGTTTGACGCTGTGTTCAGTGGCGGCCGCATCCGCAATTACCGGGATTCCATCAATGGCGACATGGCCCGCAGCAAGCGGTTCAATGCGATGGTCCGCGAGCTCGGCGTGTTCAAGAGCGACAACAAGATCTATGTTTCGCTTGCGCATGACGAAGCGGATATTGCGCTCATAACCGCCGCATTCCGAGAAGCCGCGCGTGCCTTGTGAAGCCCGTCGCGTGTGTGGCCGGATTTGAAACAGCTTCCATTCCTCCGTCCCAGCGTCGGCCAGGCGTCGAGGTGGCTGACCAGCGGCAATGGGCGGAGGTCGGCCGCCGGAACATGCCACGCAAGGCACCAGCTGGGACGTAGGCGGTGTACGTTCAGGGGCGGAAGAAGCGATCGGGCAAGCGGCGGGAGGTTTGGCGTTCTGCGCATGGTGAGCGCCGATTGAACATCTGAGACGATGGGGCTGACGCTGACGGACGGAAAACGGACGCTCGCGGGATTGCAGGCGGGGTCGCAAACTTCCGTGCCACTTTCTCTGGCGAGCCCCAATAGAAGTTGACGCGAGCAACTCATTATAGATTTTCACTCGGCGTCGGAAGATTGTGTCAGCTTTCTCGGGACAATCATTTACGTACCGGCTGCCAGGATCTGCTCGATCAGCCGGCCGGGTTGTAACTCCTCCTCCAGTTGATCGACCGAGCACTGGTAGGGTGCCTTGTCGGGGCGCCATCGCAGCAGCATCGTGCCGTGGCGGAACCGGCCGCCGGTCACGTGGTCGTAACTGACCTCGACGACCAGTTCCAGGCGCAGCGGCACCCACGCGGCGGACCGCTCCGTGCTCCAGCGACTGGGACCGCCGGGTGCGTCGCCGGTGAAGCCCGGGCCGCCGCGCAAGCCCTCCAGCTTCGCCGTCAGCCCCGGGCGATCGGCATGCGAAATGGCCGAGGTGAACCCGACATGGTCCAGCTTGCCCCGAGCGTTGAACAGGCCCAGCAGCAGGGAGCCAACCTGCATCGTGCCCCGTTCGTAACGAAATCCACCCACCACGCAGTCGGCACTTCGCCAGAGCTTCACCTTGAGCATCGCGCGCTGACCCGGCGCGTAAGCCTGGTCGGTGGGCTTGGCGACGATGCCGTCCAGGGCGCCATGGGTTTTTGCCAGCCAGCGTTCGGCCTCCTGCCGGTCCCTGGTGAAGGGCGTCACGCGAATGCGGGCGTCGTGGCCGAGGTGTTTCGCCACCGCCTGCAATGCCGAACGACGGGCGGGCAGGGGGGTCTCGAGCAGGGGGCCGGTGGCCTCGGTCGCCAGACAGTCGAACAGGATCAGCATCGCCGGCGTTTCGGTTGCCAACCGGGTAACGCGGCTGGCTGCCGGGTGTATCCGGGCTTGCAGCGCTTCGAACGACAATGTATCGCCGACCGGGACCGCCAATTCACCGTCCAGGACGAAATGGTCGGCCCTGGCGGCTTGCAGCGCGGCAACCATTTCGGGAAAATAACGGGATAGGGACTTGCCTGACTTGGCGCGCAGGTCGACGGCATCGCCGGCCTTGAAGGTCAGGCAGCGAAAACCGTCCCATTTTGGTTCGAACTGCCACGCATCGCCATGGGGCAGGGTGTCGACTGCCTTGGCCTCCATCGGCTGGGTATCCAGCGGCAGCGGGAACATGGCTATTTGGCCGCTTTCTGCACCATGAACGGCTTCGGCGCCGGCCCCTTGCCGGCTGCGATTTCCGCCATCGACCGCCCGGACGCGACGGATCGATCCTCGGCCAGCAGCGCGCTGCCATCCCCATCCACTGCAAACCGGTCCTTGTGCTTGATCAGTAGCCAGTTGACCCGTTTGCCGCCGGTCCGGTCGTGCTTCATCCGGACCAGCACCCAACTGCCATGCAGGCGCTCGCCGTCGAGCGTGAACTTCAGGTCTCCCGAGGCCAGTCCTTCCTCGGCGGTCATTCCTTCAGGCCACCAATATCCCCGGTCCCAGATCATCACCGTGCCGCCGCCATACTCGCCTTTCGGGATCGTGCCCTCAAAATCCCCGTAGTCCAGCGGGTGGTCCTCCACCTCCACGGCGAGACGCTTGTCCTGTGGATTCAATGACGGCCCCCGCGTCACCGCCCAGGACTTGAAAACCCCGTTCAGCTCCAACCGCAGGTCGTAGTGCAGTCGCGTCGCATCGTGCTTCTGAATGACAAACCGGAGCCGTTGTTCGGCATCCGCCCCGGTGTCGCCGCGTGGTTCGGCGGTGCGGCTAAAGTCCCGCTTCGCCTGATAGGTGGAGAGCTTGCCGGCTGCCGTCATCGAATTCCCCGTGTCACCGGCGCCGCTCGCCTGCCCGCGGGGCAAGCCTGAAAATTGTCCATGCGGCCGCCTCATGTGCCCACAACGCGGCCGCGGGGCTAAGCGACACAGGGATGACGCAGCATTGATCATAACCCGCGCCGCCGCGCGCCTGCCGCACGAACAGGCTGGTCAACCAATAGCATCCCGCGGCGACGGCGGCGGAGGCGGGGCAACGTGACGATCCAGGCCACGAGGATGCCCCGGGTCACGCCCCAGCGGACGGCCGAAACCCGCCACGCTGCGCCCACACCCACGACCGAACCGGTGACGGTGTGCGTCGTGGATACCGGAATACCGAACCAGGTGGCACCGAACAGTGCGAGGGCTCCGCCGGTTTCGGCGCAGAAGCCCTGCATTGGTGTCAGGTGGGTGATGCGCGACCCAACCGTCCGCACGATCCGCCATCCGCCGCACAGCGTCCCCAGCGCCATGGCAGCCTGGCAGCTATCTATCGATTTCGCACGCAGCTGCCACTCCAACCCTGCGGGCGTACCAGCGGCCCGAAGTATCGACGCTTCGAGTCCGCTGGTATTACTTCAACGCGATCGCCACGCCAGGACGCCCGCGTCCCGCGTCAGCCGAAGGTCTTCCGCAGCGTGGCGACAGACACGTGAGGCCAACTCAGGTTTTTCGTCGTTCCCAGTATCGGGAAGTTCAGAAGAACGGTCTGCACGTATTGCAGCTGCACGAAGTGTCCCGTCTGATGCCGGATCGTTTCGAGCCAGAACGTGGCGAACACCTGCGCCGCGTTTGCGTTGGTGATCAGGAACGGCATGTTTTCGACACCACCGGCACCGAGCGGTACGGGGATTTGTCCGCCGGCGGTGTTCAGAGTGGCGGTCGTCGAGATGGTGAGGACGACCATCTTTTCGATGGCCTGATTTGCGATGGCAGCCTGCAGCAGCCGTGTCGGATCGTTGATCACAGTCTGCATCGGGACGCCGTCGATCGTTGCAGGCAACGGAACAGGCGGCGAGTTTCCCGCCGGGGTCCGGAAGTTCACCGCCGCCGGCGAGGTATCGGCCAGGTTGTAAGCGGGGAATCCTCCCTGTGTGCCACCGGCCGGCATCGGCGCACCCACTGCGAACGGCGCGGTGTTGACTGGCTGGATCTCGAATGTCCCGTTGTTCAGCGTGGGCACCGGGATGGCCATGCCCTGCGCCAGCAACGCGTTGCCGTGCGGAATCGTTGCCATCCGCGCGATGATCTGCGAGGCCTCCGGCGACCCTGCCGGCGGTGCTTCGGGCGGCTCGTCGGTCACTGGCTGCGTCACCCATATGCCGGGTTCGATATGAAGTGCTCCGCCGGTGACCAGGTCGCTGATCTTCTGCAGATACGTCAGGCCAAACAGTTCGATATCGCTCTGGGCGAAGCCACGGTTTGGAATCGACGTGGCGATCGGGTCGATTTTCAACACCTCCCGCGTTTGGTTAAGCTCCAGAAACAGTGGGCCGTTTCCTTGCTTGTCGGGCCGGGCTATGAGGTTGAACCCTGCCCCCTGCCATGTGCCGCCGAGATCGCGCAAGAGGCCGAGCTGATCTGATACGGTGTCGCGATCCGGGCTCAGCCGGACTGACGGTATCCTGGGTATCGGTGCGTTAGCCATTTTTTTCTTCCTCGCTTCTGGATATTTACAGTGGTCCCATCAATCACACGGCACTACGTGCGGCATCATCTTCGACCAGCATGGATCGGAATAGTAACCATTATCGAGACGGCGGTCGAAGCACATTCTGAAAACAACCGACCACCGCTCGATCGTTGCAATGGATTCAGCTATGACGCCGGGCGCACAGTCACTCGTTTCCTCCCCGATTGCACTGCGGGGAAGATCGACGTAGCCTGTGCGCAGAGGGCGCGAAGTGATCTACTTCACTAAAAGACATTTGGTAAATTATATTCCATGATTC
>JAQGHW010000010.1 GCA_028291505.1 Rhodopila sp.
GATAATAGCATATGGGACAACAGCCCGTTTGCCGCTAGCCTCACCCAGCCCACCCCGCCAACCAGATCGAGAAACCGGATGAAGTCTGCCCGTCTTGCCATCGACATCGGTGGCACGTTCACTGACCTTGCCCTGGAGCAAGGCAACACGCGCACCACCGCCAAGGTCCTGACCACGCCCGCCGCCCCCGAACAAGGCGTGATGGAGGGCTTCCGCGCCATCATTCAGGCGGCCGACGTGGCGCCTGCCGATATCGAACTGATCATCCATGGCACCACCCTCGCAACCAACTCGATCATCGAGCGCAAGGGCGCGCGCACCGCCTTGATCACCACCGAGGGATTTCGCGACGTCATCGCGATGGGCAACGAAAGCCGTTACGACCAGTACGACCTGAACATCGTGCTGCCGGAGCCTCTTGTGCCGCGCTACCTGCGCCTGCCGGTGCCGGAACGACTGGACAACACCGGCAAGATCCTGCGCCCCCTCGACGAAGCCGCGGTGCACGCCCTCATCCCCGTGCTGCGTCAGGAAAAAGTGGAAAGCATCGCCATCGGCTTGCTCCACGCCTTCGTCAATCCGGTGCACGAACGACGCATCCAGGCGATCATGCATGACGCGTTGCCAGAGCTCCCGGTCTCGCTATCGTCCGAAGTCTCGCCGGAAATGCGCGAGTGGGAACGTTTCTCCACCACCGTCGCCAACGCCTACGTGCAGCCGATGATGGCCCGCTACCTCCGCCGCCTTGAAGCAGACCTGCACACCGCCGGCGCCAAGGCTCCCCTGTTCCTGATGATGTCCGGCGGCGGCCTGACCACGATCGAGACCGCCTGCCACTTCCCGATCCGCCTGGTTGAAAGCGGTCCGGCCGGCGGCGCCATCTTCTCCGCTCACATCGCGCGGGAATGCGGGCTGGACAGCGTGCTGTCCTTCGACATGGGCGGCACCACGGCAAAGATCTGCCTCATCGACAACTACAAGCCCCAAACCGCCCGCACCTTCGAAGTCGCCCGAGTCGGCCGCTTCCGCAAAGGATCAGGCCTCCCACTACGGATTCCCGTCATCGAAATGGTGGAAATCGGCGCCGGTGGAGGCTCGATCGCGCATGTCGACACGATGGGCCGCATCGGCGTCGGCCCCGAAAGCGCGGGCGCCGATCCAGGCCCCGCGTGCTACGGCCGTGGTGGCACACATCCAGCGGTAACCGACGCGAACCTGTCACTTGGTCGTTACGATCCCGACCGCTTCGCCGGCGGCACGATGAACCTCGACGTCGCCGCCGCGCACGATGCCCTGCTCGCCGACGTCGGCGCAAAGCTCGGACTGACCGCGGAACTGGCCGCGCTGGGCGTCGTCGAAATGGTCGATGAGAACATGGCCAACGCCGCCCGCGTCCACGCCATAGAGTCCGGCAAGACCTACCAGGGCCGCACCCTCATCGCCTTCGGTGGCGGTGGCCCCGTGCACGCATGCCGGGTGGCGGAAAAAGTCGGCATCAATCGCGTGCTCGTCCCCTCCGGCGCCGGCGTCGGCAGCGCCATTGGTTTCCTCCGCGCACCGGTCGGATATGAGGTCGTCCGCAGTCTCTACCAGCGCTTTTCCACCTTCGACGTAGCCGCCGTAAATGACTTGCTGGACGACATGCGCCAGGAAGCCGAGGCCGCCGTCGCCAAAGGCAGCTTCGGCGCGCCGGTCACCGAAACCCGTACCGCCTACATGCGCTACGTCGGCCAAGGCCACGAAATCCCCGTCCCACTCCCCAACCGCCCGCTCGGCACCGAGGACATCACCCTGATCCGCGACCGTTACGACCAGGAATACGCCCGCTTCTTCGACCGCCCCGTCCCCGGCTCCGACGTCGAAATCATGAGCTACGCCGTGGTCGTCACCACAGTAACGGACGAAGTAACGGTCCCAACCCGAGCCGACAACCTCTTCACCACTCAGGCAACACCCGCCCGCACCCAACTCGTGCGTGACACGACAACCGGCGCCGTCTCGCCCTGGGGCATCTACGACCGGACCACGCTGAAGCCATGGACCACGATCACCGGCCCCGCAATCGTCACGGAAGACGAGACCTCCACCCTGATCGGGCCCGGCTGGCGCGCCACAGTCAACGGGTTGGGGTATCTGGAGATGACCCGCGATGCGTGACCAGCGCTTAGTCCGCGCCCGACGTTTGGTCCGCGCCCGACGTTTGGTCCGCGCCCGACGTTTAGTCCGCGAATGGGTTACGGATCGTCACCCCTCGCCAGGTGAAGCCGTTCTGCATATCCTCGGAATACAACCAACGACAGCTCGACCCTGCCGCGACAGCCAGAATGATCGCATCCCACAACGCGAATTGATGGGTCGTCGCCAACTCCATCGCATCCAGCAACACGCCGGACGAGGTGTCCGCGATCAAATAGGCGTCGTACCAGCCAAGCACCGCCTCCCTGGCGTCGCGCGCGGGCCGGCGGGCCTTTCGCGTCAGTACAGCGAACAGTTCGCCCAGTGCCTGAGCCGGAACGACGACGTCGTCCTCAGCGAGGTCGCGAAGGATCCGGGTGGCAGCCGCCTGACGCTCCGCCCCGTTCACCCCTTCGGCGTAAACCAGGATGTTCGTGTCCAACGCGATCCGCACGGCTCAGCGCTCGTAAAGTTCGTCGCGTGTCCAGGGGCCAACGTCGACGGCGGTCTGCGTGCCAAGGCGTTGCAGCAAGCGCGACCGGGCCATACCGCGTTCCGCGTCGGCGTCATCACAGGGGACGATGCGAGCAACAGGTTTACCATGTGCCGTCACCACGTAGGAGCGCCCTTCGCGGACCTCTCGCAGAAGCCGCGAGAAGCTGCGGTTCGCCTCGGCGGCGGAAATCGCTTGGTCCATGACGATCCTCAATATAGTGATATGCACTATATAGACTGTCAGCCACGTCGTGCAAATCCGTCCCATTGATCTGTCCACCTCACCAACAGGTCCCTCATGTCGAACGAAACCAACGCCCTCGCCCAGATCCACCGCCAGATCATGTGGAACCGCCTGATCGCGGTGGTCGAGGAACAGGCGCAGATCATGATCCGCACCGCCTTCTCCACCACCGTCCGCGAAGCGGGAGACCTCTCGGCAGGCATCTTCGACCTGCACGGCCGCATGATGGCCCAGGCCGTCACCGGCACCCCCGGCCACGTCAACTCCATGGCGGAATCCGTCGGCCACTTCCTGAAGAAATTCCCCACCCAAACCATGCGCCAAGGCGACCACTACATAACCAACGACCCCTGGCTCGGTACCGGCCATCTCCACGACCTCACCGTCGTCACCCCAGCCTTCCACAACGGAAAAATCGTTGGCCTGTTCGCCAACACCGCCCACGTCATCGACATCGGCGGCCTAGGCATGGGTCCCGAGGGCCGCTCGGTTTACGAAGAGGGCATGTACATCCCGATCGTAAAATGTTTCGATCAAGGAAAACCGAACGAAACCTTCTTCGACTTCATGCGCGCCGGCTCCCGCCTGCCCGTCGAGCTGGAAGGCGACATCTACTCGCT
>JAQGHW010000028.1 GCA_028291505.1 Rhodopila sp.
TTTACCGCCACATCGAAGAGGGCCTGGGACCGGTCGAGGCGGCTCTGCAGGGCGCAGGTGAAATCGGATTTACCATCGTTTCGATCAGCCTGTCATTGATCGCGGTGTTCATCCCGCTGCTGCTGATGGGCGGCATCGTCGGACGCCTGTTCCGGGAGTTCGCGATCTGCGTTTCGATCACCATCGTACTCTCGGCGTTGGTGTCGCTGACCTTGACGCCGATGATGTGCTCCCGCTTTCTGGCACCGGAAAAGCATCAACATGGTCGCATCTATCGGGCGGTCGAGAGCATGTTCGACGGCATGCTGCGCTTCTATGAGCGCACGCTCGATATCGCGCTTCGCTTCCGCTTCATTACATTGATGGTGTTCGTCGGCACGGTTGCCTTCACCGGCGTGCTTTACGTCTCTATTCCGAAAGGCTTCTTCCCGACGCAGGACACCGGCATCATCATCGGCATCACCGATGTGGCTCAGGATGCGTCATACGGCCAGATGTCGGCTTTGCAGGCCAAAGTAGACCAGGTGGTGCTGCACGATCCGGCGGTGGGAGCGATCGTTTCGTCCGTCGGCGCCGGTGCGGGCGGTCAGACGGCGAACAACGGCCGCATGTACATCACGCTGAAACCATGGAGCGAACGTTCCGACACGGTCACCCAGGTGATCGCGCGACTGGACCAGAAGATGCAGGCCGTCAACGGTATTCAGCTTTTCCTGCAGCCGGCCCAGGATGTCAGCGTCGGCGCCAGACTTGGCCGAACACTGTATCAATATACGTTACAGGATGCGAATGGGACCGAACTGAACCAATGGGCGCCAAAGATCCTCGCGAAGATGCATCAGATTCCGCTGCTGGCGGATGTGACTTCGGATCAGGAGAATGCAGGTACCACCGAAACCCTGACCTATGATCGCGACCAGGCCTCCCGCTTCGGGATACAGCCGGCGGCGATCGACGACATCCTGTATGACGCTTTTGGCCAACGCGAGGTCGCGCAGTACTTCACCGGCAACAAAGCCTACTACGTGGTCCTGGAGGCCCTGCCTGGCGAATTCGGCAAGCTGTCGACGCTGCGGAAGCTGTACGTGCATTCGACCAACGGCGCGACAGTGCCGCTGTCGACGCTCGTGCACGAAACGACGGTGCCGGTTCAGCCATTGGCGGTCAACCATCAGAGCCAGTTTCCATCTGTAACCATATCGTTCAACCTGAATGGCAACGCCTCGCTCGGCGATGCGGTGACCCAGGTGCAGAACATGCAGGCCTCGATGGGCGTGCCGCTCAGCGTGCAGGGCAGCTTCCAGGGCACCGCGCAGGCGTTCCAGGCATCGTTGGGCAGCGAGCCATATCTGATCGCCGCGGCGCTGGTGGCCGTCTACATCATCCTGGGCGTGCTGTACGAAAGTTACGTGCTGCCGCTGACGATCCTTTCAACGCTGCCATCCGCTGGCGTGGGGGCACTGCTGATGCTGCAGCTGTTCCACTACCAGCTTACCGTGATCGCACTGATCGGCATCATCCTGCTGATCGGGATCGTGAAGAAGAACGGCATCATGATGGTCGACTTCGCCATCAATGCCGAGCGGCGGGAGGGAATGACCCCGTACCAGGCGATCCGCCAGGCATGTCTGTTGCGCTTCCGTCCGATCCTGATGACCACCATGGCGGCGATGTTGAGCGGACTGCCGCTGATGCTGGAGAACGGCGCAGGATCGGAACTGCGCAAGCCGCTAGGTTTCGCCATGGTCGGCGGATTGCTGCTCAGTCAGGTGCTGACGCTATACACAACTCCGGTCATCTACCTCTATCTGGACCGGTTGCAGCATTGGCTGGTACCCACGCGAAGTGCGGCGTTGCCGCGGCTGGCGGAGAAGATGGGGGCAGCGACAGGTGATTGATGCGGAACGACCAGTCGTCGCGGTGCGATTTCGCGTCCCGCGACGACAATCAGTGTCAGGCGTGCCCGCCTTCAAGGTAGGCCGCCCTGATCTCCGGCCGCGCCAGAAGCTCGGCGCCCGTACCTGCCATCGTGATCGATCCGTTCACCAGCACATACCCCCGGTGCGCCAGCCGCAGAGCCTGGTAAGCGTTCTGCTCCACCAACAGTACGGTTAATCCTGTCACCCGGTTCAGTTCCCGTATCGCACCGAAGATCTGCCGCACCACCAGTGGCGCCAGACCCAGCGACGGTTCATCCAGCAGCAGCAACGTCGGCCGGGACATCAGCGCTCGGCCGATCGCAAGCATCTGCTGCTCGCCGCCAGATAGGGTGCCGCCGCGCTGGCTCAGACGTTCCTTCAGACGAGGGAATAACGTGAAAACCTGGTCCAGCAACACGGGGATATCCGAACGCCCGGCAACCTCGGCGCCCATCAACAGGTTCTCGTGCACGGTCATGCGGCCGAAGATGCGACGCCCCTCAGGCGCCTGCGCGATCCCCCGGCGCATGATCGTGTGCGTTGGCCAGTGGGTGATGTCTTCGCCATCGTGCACGACATGACCGGAACGCGCGCGTGGGTTGCCGCAGATCGTCATCATCAGCGTCGACTTGCCCGCGCCGTTGGCGCCGATCAGCGTAACGATCTCACCCTGCTCCACCGTCATGTCGATGCCGCGCAGCGCCTGGATCGCGCCATAGAAGGCGGTGACGCCGGACAGCGACAGCAATGCGGTCATGCCGGGACCTCGTCTTCCTCACCCTCGCCGAGATAGGCAGCAATCACGCCGGGGTCGGCACGGATCTCGGCGGGCGTGCCGTCGCTGATCTTCTTGCCGTGGTCCAGCACCACGATATGGTCGGAGATGCGCATGACCACCCCCATGTCATGCTCGATCAGCAACAGGGAGCAGCCTTCGTCCCGAATACGCAGCAACAACTGGTTCAGTTCTTCCGACTCTCGCGGGTTCAACCCGGCCGCGGGCTCATCCAGGCACAGCAGCACGGGATCGATGCACATGGCGCGGGCGATCTCCAGCCGTCGTTGCGCTCCATACGGCAGGGCGCCGGCGGGATCATCGGCGCGAGCAGTCAGTCCGATCGCATCCAGCCAGTGCCGGGCTTTTTCCATGCCGGCCGCCTCGGCGGTACGATAACGGCCCAAACCAAGCACCGCCAGGACGCCGAAACCGGTCGCGGCCATCAGCGTGTTGTGCTGCGCGACCAGCAGGTTCTCCAGCACCGTCAT
The DNA here is from genome assembly GCA_028291505.1 of Rhodopila sp. Taxonomy (GTDB): domain Bacteria; phylum Pseudomonadota; class Alphaproteobacteria; order Acetobacterales; family Acetobacteraceae; genus Rhodopila. The sequence goes on from JAQGHW010000028.1 coordinate 3,186, forward strand.
GCCGGCGAACAAACGAATATTCTGGAATGTTCGTGCGACCTTGGCGGCGGCGGCGATGCGATGGCCTTGCATGCGTTGCAGCGCATACGTCCCGCCGTTCGGATGGGTCAGGACGATGGTGCCGGTGGTCGGTCGATAAAAACCCGTAATGCAGTTGAACACTGTCGTTTTCCCAGCGCCGTTCGGACCGATGACGGCGGTGATGTCGCCTTTGCGTGCTTCGAACGACAGGCTGTCAACAGCTCTCAGGCCGCCGAAGCGCATGGTCAGGTCGGCGACCGCCAGCATTAACTGCGACTCTCGGCCACGAGGTCCGGAGCGATTTCCTTAAGCTTGGTCAGTGCCACGCTGGGGGTGCGGCCGGAAATCAACCCTCGGGGGCGCAGCACCATCATCACCACCAAGGCAATCCCGAAGATCAGCACACGGTACAGCGGCAATTCGCTGGCAATGCCGGCGAAGACCGGGCTGTTCATCTGATCGCCCAGGAAGCTCAGGAAGTCACGCAGCGCCTCCAGCCCTCCGATCATCGCGATAGCGGCCAGCGCCACGCCGAGTTGGCTGCCGAGGCCGCCCAGCACCACGATCGCCAACACGGTGGCTGACTCCATGAAGGTGAAGCTCTCGGGGCTTATGAAGCCCTGGCGGGTGGCAAAGAAAGCCCCGGCAAAACCGCCGAACATGGCGCCAATGCCGAACGCGGTCAGCTTGGTGTTGCGCACATTGATGCCCAGCGACCTGCACGCAACCTCATCCTCCCGCAGCGCCTCCCAGGCTCGGCCGAGCGGCAGGCGGCGCAGGCGTAGGGAGACCCAGTTGGTTAGTAGGGCAAGACCCAGAATGACATAGTAGAGGAAGATAATGCGCTGGATCACCGCCGGCTCGATGTTGAAGAAGTCTCCGAACGTGCCCGGACCGCCGTCCATGCTGAAGGCCAGGCCGAACAAGGTGGGGCGGGGGACGCCGCTGATGCCGTTTGGCCCGTTGGTGAGGGAGACCCAGTTGGTCAGGACGATGCGGATGATTTCTCCAAACGCCAGGGTAACGATCGCGAGGTAGTCACCGCGCAGGCGCAGGACCGGAAAACCGAGCATGACGCCCCAGAGGGCGGCGAGAATACCGGCGAGGGGAAGACAGGTCCAGAATCCCAGGCCGAAAGTCATTGCCAGCAGTGCGTAGGAATAGGCGCCGACAGCATAGAAAGCGACGTAGCCAAGGTCGAGCAGTCCGGCCAGCCCGACCACGATGTTCAGCCCCCAGCCCAGCATGATGTAAGTCAGCACAAGTGTGCCCAGGTCGATGTAGTAGCGTGAACCGGTAAAGGGCAGCGCAATCGCCGCGAGCAACAGTATCGGCGTGATGTACTTGCCGGCCCGGGCGACCCGTTCGGCAAGCGCTAGGTTCCTTTGCCGGGGACCGCCGCCGCGCCACGACAGGATCAGCAGACGCCCGGCAAAAATCAGCCCAACGACGACCGCAACAGCGATTGGGCGGACCTGCAGGGAAAGGCCGTGATCACCGCTGGTGCTAACCAGGCCGACCATCGGGCCGAAGATCCCCAGGGCCACCAGCGCGGACAGGAAGGCGTCCCGCAAGGCGCCCCTCATACCTTTTCCACCTCCGCCCGTCCCAGGATCCCGTTCGGCATGAAAATCAGCACGATGATGAGGATCGAGAACGCCGCGACATCCTTGTATTCGATGCTGAAATAGGCCGACCAGAACACCTCTATCAGGCCGATCAGCAGACCGCCGAGGACCGCGCCCGGAAGACTGCCGATGCCGCCCAGTACAGCCGCGGTAAAGGCTTTGATGCCGGCGATGAAGCCGATATAAAAATCGATCACTCCATAGTACAGCAGGAACATAAACCCGGCGACCGCGGCCAGGGCAGCGCCGATGACGAAAGTCAGGCTGATCGTGCGATCGGTGTCGATGCCCAGCAGGCTGGCCATTTTCAAGTCCTGCTCACAGGCCCGCATGGTGCGGCCGAGCGGGGTTTTCGTCACCAGCCAGGTGAAGATGCCAAGGATGGTCAGAGTGATCACCACGATGGCGATCTGCATCCACGAAAGCTGCACCGCGAAGCCGCCCCGATCCATCAGTCGGATGCCGCCGGGGATGATCGCGTCAACCGGTTTGACCCGCGCGCCCTGACTGACCTGCACGAAATTCTGCAGCGTGATCGACATGCCGATGGCGCTGATCAGCGGCGCCAGGCGGAACGATCCGCGCAGCGGGCGGTAGGCGACGCGCTCGATCGTCCAGCCGTACAGCGCGGCGATGCCGGCGGCGAACAGCAGGGTCAGCGCGAGTGCCAGCGGAACCGACGTGATCCCGAACGCGGACAACCCAAGCAGAGCGATCAGCGACAGAAACGAGCCAACCATGAACACGTCGCCATGGGCGAAGTTGATCATGCCGATGATGCCGTAAACCATGGTGTAACCGACCGCGATCAGGCCGTAGATCATGCCGAGCGTGACGCCGTTGATGAGTTGTTGCAGTGCGTAGGCCAATCGAGCTCCGAATCCGTGCTAGACGCAATGCAACCATGCAACGCTCGTATGGCGCAAGGGCGATCAGACCGCCGTGATCCGGACGCGAATGCGCCGACCAGCAAACTGTCGTTCGTGGTAAACACGCGTCTTCACCCACCGGAACGAAAGGACCGTGAATGGTCTTGGGCTCCTGGATCGCCATAATCCCGGCCATTGCTGTGCTGTCTTTCGTATTCCAGGACGCGTTCGAGGTGATGCTGCTGCCGCGACGTGTCCACCGCCGCGTGCGACTGACCCGCTTCTACTTCCTGGGCGCCTGGACCGCATGGTGTGCGATCGCCCTTCGCCTGAAGGCCGGAGCCGGGCGCGAGCGCTTCCTCAGCGTGTTCGGCGCATTGTCCATGGTGATCCTTTTCGTCGTTTGGGCCGCCGGCCTCATCCTGGGCTTCGGCGTGCTCCAATGGGCATTGCAGCGCGTCTCCAAATCCCCGCTGACAGAGCAGTTCTACCTCAGCGGCGTAACCTTCTTCACTCTCGGCTACGGCGATGTCGTGCCGCATACCGGCGCGGGGCGGGCGCTATCCGTGGTCGAGGCAGGCTACGGCTGAGGCGTGACCTATACCAGCGGCCCGAAGGGACGACTGGTATGCGCGCAGGGTTGGAGTGGCGGCTGCGCGCGAAATCAATAATACCAGCGGCCCGCCAATTCAACGAAGAGGCAATACTTCGGGCCGCTGATATGACAGGCTGCGCGACTCGATTTCCTGGCTACGCTCAACTATTCAATCCGACGACAAAACCGCATGAGGACGCCATGGCCCAGCCCGACTACCAGCTTTTCGCATTCTGGCGCAGTTCGGCGACCTATCGTGTGCGGGTTGCGCTTGCGCTCAAGGGATTGTCGGCCGAGGAGCACTATATCGATCTCGACGCCGGGGATCAGCTCGGCAACGATTTCCTGAAGATCAATCCGCTGGGCGCGATCCCGGCGTTGATCATCCCGGGGCAGCCGCCGCTGACGCAATCGCTGGCAATCCTGGAGTATCTCGATGAGACGGTGCCCAATCCCCCGTTGCTGCCGGCCGATCCGCTTGGCCGGGCCCGGGTGCGCTCGATCGCGGCGGCGCTGGCGGCGGACACCCATCCGCTGATCGTGCCGCGGGTCAGACAGTACCTCACTACGACAGGCGGCTTCGACCTGGCGGCCTGGCGGGCGTGGCAGATCAAATGGTTCACCACGGGGCTGCAAGGGTTGGAGGTACGCCTGGCGACCGAGACTAGCACCGGGACGTATTGCCATGGGGATCAGGTGACGATTGCCGATATTCTCCTGATGAGCCTCGTCGCGGTCATGCGGGTGTTCAAGATTTCGGCGGCGAATACGCCCACCATCGATCGGATCGTCGCATTGTGTGAAACCCACGAGGCGTTCGCGAACGCCCATCCGCTCAGGCAGGAAGGCGCGCCGGCGCCCTGATCTGATCCAGCACCGGGATCTGCTTCTGGTTCGCCCAACGGGATCACCTAACGGGATCACCTAACGGGATCACCCAACGGGATCACCAGGTCACCAGCATCGGTTCGTCGCTGCTCGCACGCGATCAGGCGCCGAGGGATTTACTCAGGCCGCCGGCGCGGGGTCATCAACCAGCAGCCGCAGCACAGCCATCCACGGGAAGCGCGTGTCCAGCACCACCCCCTCCGGCGTTGCGAGTCTGCCGTCAGCCCCCACCGGCACATAATTCATCGTTACCGAATCTTCGACATTGCCGCCGATCACCCCAATCCGCCCGGGTATCATCGTATCGACGACGATATCGCAGTGCGAGGTGAACAGGTCCGCCGTGGGCAGATCCTCGTATCGCAGCCCTCTCGCGTTGCCGCGACCGAAGCATACCAGATCCCCTGGCCGAGGCGCATAATCCTGCACCCGTTCGGCCGTGACCAGCCACGCTTTTGTCTGGCCCAAAGAGACCCTGCGCGCGGCGTTGATGTAGTCGGCATGGTCGGCGGAATAGGGAAAGCGCTGACCGGCGCCGGCGATCCGCATCACGTAAGAAACGAACGCCGCGGACCATGCGTAGTCGCCATCAATCTCGGGGGCGAAGACCGCGCCATGCCCGTCATGCTTCCCGGTCCAGTCGCTCTCGGCCGATTCGGCATTCAGGCCCAGCCACCAATATTCGCCGACACGTTGCCACAGGCCTTCCTCCCGTTCAGACTTGATGACCCGCGTCGCGTCAGCTTCCGGATCGGCAACGGGTTGACCAAACAAACGCCATTCCCGCAGGGCAATCGCAACGACAGCTTCACGGCTGAACGGTTCATACGGGACTTTGGCAAAGGGCGGGACGTGGGCGTCGGGCATCGGTCTTCCCATGCAGGCGGCGAGCAGGAACAACGGCAGGATTGGCAACCAGCGCATCGCCCTCTCGTATCGGCTTTCGGAGACTCTCGATACCACGAGAAGGAATTTCGTTCACCGCGTGGCGCGGCGCGTTGCCGCCTTCACGGGGCCATACCACTCGGCCAGGTCGGCGCTGACCTCCGCCTCCAGATGGCGGTGACCCGGCCGGAAGCGTCCCGCTCGCGGAGCACACGCTCGCCATGACTGCTGTAGCCAGCGTGTGCCACGTGCCCCTTATCGCGCCCGGTCACGGCGATCGGCTACATCCAGGAACGGGTTGCCTTGATCTGGGTTGGCGGCGAGCACCGTCCCGCCCATCGCTACCAGACCGACCGCCCCCCAAGGGGTCCACCACCGACCGCTCCAGCCGCTGATACGACGTGCCGGGGCACCGCGATTGACGAACCCTCGCAGGATCAGGATATAGACGACTCCCTCCAGCCGGAACCCGGCCCCGCCGTCGACAGCATTGGTCAGCACCGAGACCGCCAGGTTCCGCTTGGGTATCACGGCGGCCTGGGAAATGTAGCCGAGAAGACCGCCGGAGCGGCCAAACCGGTTTCAGTCACTCAACTTGCCGCTCATGATGCCTGGTCCGTAGTGCCCCTCCACGGATGCGTGCGGATTGCGCCATTGCGGCCAAATCATTTCGCGCCGACTCGCAACCGACAAAAGACTGCGCGGTGAGCCCGGATCGAGTTGCGCGAAGAAGCGGGCCAGATCGCCTGCCCCCGCTGACGAAGCCCGCGGCGGGACCCATCGCACCGGCCGGCTCGTCGCCCGGCACCGTCCAGCGGCGCTCGCTCGGCCAGTACGCGGCGTGACCGCGGGTGAACGGTGTTGCTTGCACCAGCGGTATGTTAAATGATCCATCCACCCCGTCGGTCGACAGCACTTGGACGCGCGATAAATCGAGTTGCCGTAACGTGCCTGGATCAATTGGGATCAACAATCCGTTACAGTGACGATTTGGGTGCTGTCAGGAGATCGGACCACTGGAAATCAGCCCCATCTGTGGCGATATCGGCGGTAGAACCAGCGAGCGATGCCAAGGTAAATCGCACCCGACAGTGCTGGCCCGGACGCTTGCGATGTATGATTGATTGTGATCGCTCCTAGAGCATGATCACGCTGAGCGGAACGTTCAAAGCGTGTGAATCATGCGATCAAACAAAGGGTTAGAGCATTCGGATGCTTCGCCCGACGATTATTCTGGCGAAAGAGCGATTCCGCCACAGCCCGTCGTAACGCAGGCCATGCTGACAACAGCCACGCAGCATCGACGCATCGCCGGAAATCAACTTTTCAAGATTTAAAGAACGCACAAGGAATATCATCATGCGCAAGAACCTCTCGATCGCGTTGGCACTTCTGGCTTTGATCGGTATCGCGCCGATGCTCGGGGCCTGCCATACCACGGCTGGTGCCGGCGAAGACCTTTCGGCCGGCGGTCATGCCATCACCAACAGCGCCGAGAAACATACCCCATAACGTCGCCCACAGTTCGGATCAAACAGGAGAACGGTATTGGCCAAGGGTCGGGGCGGCAGAGGCCGCGAAGAGAAGAAACCGAAAGCCGACAAGAAGGCACCTGCGACCGCTACGACTTTTCTGCGTCCGCAGCCGGCGGACCCGAAGGCCGCGGCAAAGGAAAACAGGAAATAACACCAGCAACCCGAATTGGCGGCCAGAGCATGATCACGCTGAGCGGAACGTTCAAAGCGTGTGAATCATGCGATCAAACAAAAAGTTAGAGCATGATCACGCTGAGCGGCCAGCGTTTCGTTGGCCTCAGCTAAGCTGGCGAAACGCGAGGGGAACGTTCAAAGCGTGTGAATCATGCGATCAAACAAAAAGTTAGAGCATGA
>JAQGHW010000046.1 GCA_028291505.1 Rhodopila sp.
ACAGTCGCTACAGTTGCACCCAGCCCGCCGGCGGATCCTTTCCGGGGTGCAGGGTCTTGCAGTGCGGACAGGTTCTGGCGGCTTCGTTGCCGTAGAAATCGCGAAACAATGGTGGCAGATCGTCGACGATGCTTTCGAGGTCGACTTCGACACGGTACACGAGCCCTTCGCATTTGAAGCAGTACCACTCGAAGGCATCGAGCAGCCCGACCGCTCGCTTCGGCTCCACGACGAGACCTACCGATGCCTCCTGCGGGCGTTGCGGCGAATGCCGGACATGCGGCGGAAGCAGAAAGATGTCGCCCTGCCGAATCGGCACGTCGTAGTGCTTTCCGTTGTCGACGATCTTGAGGACCATGTCTCCGCGCAGCTGATAGAAGAACTCTTCGACCGGATCGTCGTGAAAGTCGGTGCGCCGGTTCGGGCCGCCGACTACGGTGACCATGAGGTCCGCCTCTTTCCAGATCTGCTGATTGCCGACCGGCGGCTTCAGCAAATGCTGGTGCTCATCGATCCATTTCGAAAAGTTGAATGCCTGCAGGCGTCCGCTCATGTGACATGCTCCCGCGCTGTCGTTGGCTGCGTCCTATCATCGCCTTGTCTAGCCGCCTTGCGCACCGGGCCGGTTTGCAGGCCGCACGCTTCAAACGCGCGACGGGTCGCCGCCCGCTCTTCCTCCGTCAGCGCAAGCAGCGGCGGACGGACCGTACCACCGACCTGGCCCAGCAGATCCTGCCAGTATTTCTGGTGCGCATGGGGCTTCTCGGCCGGCCGTGTCGATCGCAACGCCGCGCGCACCGGATTGAGGCTGTCGCGCACGGCGCGGGCTTCGTCGACCTTGCCGCTGAACGCCAGATCCGTGTAGGCGCGCATGCGCCGGTCCGACGCAGTTTGCAGCAGATAAGGCGGTGACGAGCAGAGATAAAGCTGCCAGCCGAGTTCGACGATGTTGTCGAGCCAGTCCTCCTCCGAGGCAGTACTGACCAGGATGCGGTCCCCCGCAAGGCGCGTGAGTTCCTGGTACATCGGCCGTTCCACGCTGTATTTGATGGCGACAACGTTTTCGATGTCCGCGAGCCGATTGCAAAGCTGCGGCGAGAGCACATAACCGCTGTCCGGATGGCTCCACAGCGCGATCCCGATGTCGACCTTGGCGGCGATCGTTTTGTAGTAGTTCAGCACTGTTTCGTCATGCGCCTTGAAAAAGTGCAGCATCGGTGCGTGCACCACGATGTAGTCTGCCCCTGCCTTTTGTGCGTGCCGCGCCAGGTCGATCACCACATCCATGTTCTGGTCCGAGCACGACATGATGGTGGCGCCGCGTCCGTCGCAGGTGGCGATCGCGATCTCCAGCGCTCGCTTGCGCTCCTCGACCGACATCGAGAAGAACTCGCCCTGCTTGCCGGTCACAAACAGGCCGTCGATACCGAGTTCGTCCGTCCAATGGACGATATTGCGGCGGAAGCCGTCCTCGTTGACCGAGAGATCGGCTTTGAAGGGCATCAGGGCCGCAGCCCAGATGCCCTTCATGTGCGCTCTCGCATAGGCTTTCGCGTCTTTCTTTGAGTATTTCATGTGACAGTCGTTTCCTTCAAATGGCTGCCTGACGCCAGAGCACGCCAGATCTTCTCACTGGTCAACGGCATATCGAGATGATTGACACCGTGGACGGACAGCGCATCGACCACCGCATTCACGATCGCCGCGGGAACGCCGATGCAACCGGCCTCACCAACGCCCTTAGCGCCGAGCACGTTGGCAGTCGAGACGGTCTCGATCCTGTCGATGATGACGTGCGGCACGTCGGTGCTCCGCGGCACCGCGTAGTCCATCAGCGATCCGGTGATCAATTGACCGTTCGGATCGTAGACGATCTGCTCCATCAGGGTCTCGCCGATCCCCTGCGCCATGCCGCCGACCAGCTGCCCGTGCACCAGCATCGGGTTGACGACGACGCCAGCATCGTCCACCCACACTAGCTTTTCGATCGCTATTTCGCTGGTGTCGGCGTCAACGGAGACGCTGGCGATGCAGCAGCCGCTGCTCCAGGCCTCGCCCTTGGCGTGATAGGTTTCCGTCGTCACCAGGGCGCAGTTGTCGGCGACGTCGATGCCGTCGGCAAACGCGCGCTGCACCAGCATCGGCCAGGACGCGCTGAGTTTGCCTGCGGGGTTGGCAAAACCGCGGCTTACGGATTGAAGTTGATCGGGCGAGACATGCGACATGGAGGACGCCACCGTCCTCGCCTTGTCGAGAAAGCGCGTCGCGGCAATCTTCAAGGCACTGCCACCGATCGCGGTGCTGCGGCTTGCCAGCGCGCCGATTCCGGCCGGCGTCGTGCCGGTATCGCCGTGAACCACAATCACCCGGTCCGGTGAAACCTGCAGCACATCGCATACAATTTGCATGTAGGCGGTTTCCCGGCCCTGTCCCTGGCTGCTCGACCCGGTGGCCGCGATGATCTTGCCATCGGCGGCAAGGCTGATGCAGGCGCTTTCCCATCCGTTCCCGCACGGCTCGACGTAGACCGCGGCGCCGACGCCGGCGACCTCACCTCGCCGGCGGCGTTTTGCTCTGTCTCGACAAAGCATTTCGTAAGCCGCGAGAGCGCAGGCTTTTTCAACAAGCGCCGGAAAGTTGCCGCTGTCGAAGGTTTCCCCGGTCGGCGTCGAATAAGGAAAGCTGTCCGGTTCGATCAGATTGCGAAGGCGGATCGCCACCGGATCGATGCCGGTCACTGCCGCGGCCCTATCCATCAGGCGCTCCATCAGCATGCATGCCTCCGGCCGGCCGGCGCCGCGATAGATACCGACGGCGGCCGTACTGGTCAGCGTTCCGGTCAGATCGATATCCACCGCGTCGATACGATAGGGGCCGGGCAAAATACGGCTGGCGTTGCGGCCCGGCGCCGCCGCGCTGTAGGGCAGCCAGTGACCAAGCGGAAATTCGAGCCGTGCGCGCAGGCCGAGCGCCCGGCCGTCCGCTGAGACGGCCAATTCGCCGGCGGTACGTGCGCCCCGCCCGTGGGTTGCCGCCTGGAAATCCTCGCTGCGCGTGGCACACCATTTGACCGGCCGTCGCAGCACCCACGCCGTCCAGGCAACCATCACGTCCTCGGGATAGATCGAAGCC
>JAQGHW010000063.1 GCA_028291505.1 Rhodopila sp.
AGGTGCGTCGATCAGGCGGGTAACGGAGAGTTCCAGGCTTTCGGTGGTCATGATCATCCTCCTTAGTATCAGTCCCGATCGGGGGCGCCGAGCGGGAAGAAGGGCCGATAGGGACGGGCGTCGTCGACGCAGCGGGCAAACGAGGGACGCGCGAGCAGGCGTGCGCGATAGGCCTTGAGCGTGGTGCGATCCTCGCCGATCGGGTGCGCCCAGTCGGCATAGAGCAGCGCAGGCGCGGCGGCTGCGTCGGCCAGCGTGAAAGCATCGCCGGCGGCCCATTGGCGCCCCGCCAGGGCATGGTCAAGCCAGGTGTAGATCGTATCGAGTGCGGTTCGAGCCTGCGTGACGCCGTAAGGATCCCGAACGTCGTCGGGCCGGCGCGCATCGGCCACGATCGTCTGCATCGGCCCCATCACATAGCTGTCGAACACGCGATCGAGCATCCGTACCGGCACGGCCGCCTTCGCATCAGCCGGGATCAGCGGCACCGGGCCGGCGTGGAACGCGGCGAGATGCTCGATGATCGCGCTCGTTTCGAACACCGACGTCCCGCCATCGACAAGCAACGGGAACCTGGCGACTGGCCAGCGCCGAACCAGCTCCGCGGCGTTCTCCGGATGATCCGGATCGAGTATTCGGAAGTCGAACGGCGTCTCGTTCTCGTACAGCGCGATCAGCGCTTTCATCGTGTAGGACGAGAAGGGGTGGCCGAAGAGCTGCAAGCTCATGCGACCGGATTCCCGGCCCGCGCGCGCTCGATCGCGGCGATGTCGATCCTTTTCATGCCCATCATTGCCTCCATGGCACGCTTCGCCGCCGCCTTGTCGGGATCGGTGACGGCGTTGAGAAGCGCGCGGGGGGTAATTTGCCAGGACAGGCCGAACTTGTCCTTGCACCAGCCACATTGCGATTCCGCGCCACCGTTGCCAACAATCGCGTCCCAGTAACGATCGGTCTCTTCCTGGCTGTCGGTATAGACCAGAAAACTGACCGCCTCATTGAACTTGAAAGCCGAACCGCCGTTGAGGCCGATGAATGGCATGCCCAGCACGGTGAACTCGACGATAAGCTCGTCACCCTGCTTGCCGTCAGGATAGTCGGACGGCGACAGATGCCTGGCGTTCACGTGGCTGTCCGGAAAGGTTGCAGCGTAGAATTCGGCCGCCTCGCGCGCCTGGCCATGGCCAAACCACAAGCAGGTCGCGATCTTCTTCTGGGTTATGTCGGAACTCGCCATGACGGATCTCCCTATGCGTGACCAGTGTTGAGGATCGGCGTGAAGCCGCCGAAGATCGCGAGCTTGCCGTTCCATGCTGGGGGAGTCTCGCGCATGCGCGGGTCCTGCATCAGCGCGCCCATGCCCGCGTCGCGTGTCGGTTTATCGGGCCATTCTATCCAGCCAAATATGACCGTCTCGCCATCCTTCGCCTGCACGGCGCGCTTAAAATCGGTTACTTTTCCGGCAGGGACGTCGGTGCCCCAGCCGTCTACAAGGCGCAGCGCTCCCTTTTCCTGGAACAACCTGGCGGTCTTGGCCGCATGGTTGACAAAGCCCTGGCGATTACCGTCGGGGACACTGGCGACCATACCATCGACGTAACCGAACCCGCCGCCGTCACCAGTGTCGAAATTCGCCTCGAACCCGGCATAGATCAGCCGCTGGCCGTCGAACGGCATCGGACCGTCGGGCTTCATCCGATCGTCGGCCATGATTTTTCCAGCCGCCGCGTCGCATGTCGCCTTGTCAGGCCACCAGACCCACGAAAACACCACCGTCTCATCATCGTTCGCTCGGACGGCTCTCTTGAAGTCGGTGATCTTGCCATCCATCACGTCGTCGCCCCAGCATTCGACGGTGCCCGTCGCGCCATATTCGGCGAAGATTGGTGCCGACTTCTTCGCCATGTCGAGATAGGCCTGTTTGTTCTCGGTCTTCACGGGGATCACGAAGCCTTGGAAATACATCATCGTTTTTCTCCCTTTAGAGCATGATCGTGCTGAGCGGCCAGCGTTTCGTTGGCGTCAGCCAAGCTGACGAAACGCGAGGGGCACGTTCAAAGCGCTTGAATCATGCGATCAAACAAAGTGTTAGCAAAAATCACGCGGGGACCGGTGCGTCGAAGACCGCCATGTGATCGGCCATCGCCTTCCTGTGTGCCGGCCGGCTTTCCCCGCGCGCGATGTAGGCGGCGAGCCGTGGGAAGTCGGCGAGTTCGGGGGTTCCGCGCAGCCCCCTCAGCACGGAGATCATCATCAGGTCGCCAACGGTGAACTCGATTCCATCCAGCCAGACGTTGTTGCCGAGCGCGGACTCGAGATCGGCGAGCCGCGTCTTCAGGTCGTCGACCACCTTGCCGTGGCGCGCCCTGGACCATTCGCGATCCGCCTCGAATATGTCGTTGATCGCGAGTGCCATGACATAGGGCTCGACAGAGTTGAGCGCCGCCGCCAGCCATTGCAGCGCGCGCATGCGCGGGGCGGGATCCACCGGGATCAGCTTGCCGGCGCGTTCGGCTATGCGCAGCACGATCGCGCCCGATTCGAAGATCGCGACCTCGTCGTCCCGGTAGGTCGGCACCTGGCCGAACGGCTGGAAGCGGCGATGTTCGGGTGTCTTCGAATTGGTGATCAAGTCGACCCCGTAGGCCTGGCCGACCTCCTCGAACGCCCAGCGCGGGCGCATATCGCGGACAAAGCCGCGGGCGAACTCAGGGACCCAGCCGAAGGTGGTGATGGTTGGAATCATGTCATTTCCCCATTGTTGTTTCGAAGCATCGAGACGCAGACTCATCCGGCCAACGACACGACCTTATGTTTCACGTCCGGTCCCCTGTAAAATGCCGTACCAGCTTGTCGAGTGCGCCGTTCCAGCCCTGCTCGTGGCCGGCCCGCGACGTCTCGGTCTGGAGACGCGAATGAGTGAAAGTAAGCTCCGTCCCAGTATCGATCGGTCGCAGATCGATCTCGACACGCGACTCTTCGCCAGCTTCATCGGGCTCACCCGCGTGGATCCAACGCCAGCTCATGACCAGACGGGCAGGCTTGTCGACTTCGATATACTCGCCGCTGCTCTCATGCTCGCTGCCGTCAAGCATTCGGAACCGGACCCGGAAGCGGCCGCCCACGCGGACATCGGTTTCGGCAAGAAGCACCGGTCCGTCGTCCGGGCCCCACCAGCAGGCGATGCCGTCAGGCGTCGTCAAGGCATCGAAGACGATCGAGGGGCGCGCCGCGATCCGGCGCACCAGGGTCAGGCTCGTCATGGTGTGCTCTCCTGGGTCTTCGCCGCTCCGGTCTTCGCCTCCTCTGCTTCCGCATAGGCAACGAGCCGGTCGAGGCGTGCCGACCAGAAACGCTCATAGCGGCGCAGCCAGTTCATCGCCTCTTGCATGGGTTCGGGTGCGAGGCGCACCGCGACGGTGCGACCCTTCTTCGATCGGGTGATGAGCCCCGCGCTGCCCAGCACGTCGAGATGCTTCATCACCGCTGGAAGCTTGATCGCGAAGGGGCGTGCGAGCTCGCCGATGGACACGCTCTCCTCCTGCTCCAGACGTGCCAGGATCGCCCGGCGCGTCGGGTCGACGAGCGCTGCGAAAGTCCGGTCGAGTTGCGATCCTTGAAACTTCGCCATATGGTGAAGTATGGAGACGGACGGCGGTTCTGTCAAGAACGAAAGCCTGGGAGCCAGTGCCGAGAGCCGCCGCCCCAGATCCTTAAGACCGATCCTCCGCTGATCCACAAGGATAGCTGGAAGGCCGTCAGCTTCGCGGTTGGCTAGATTGTATTGGCGCGATCACGCCTGGACAGTCACGCTGAATGAACGACCGCTTCCCGACTACATGACCAAAGCTCCGGAACGACGGACATGGGCGCGAAGCGGACCTCAAGCCTTGTCGTGCCCGCGCTGCACAGGCGTGGACTGGTGTGCCCAAATTACGAGCACACCCTGCTG
>JAQGHW010000093.1 GCA_028291505.1 Rhodopila sp.
GACCTGGCCACATACCTTCGCCAGCCGGCCCCCGATGAGGTACTGACCGAGGCGGCCCTCTGGTTCGCCGGCCACCCCGGACCCCGGGTATGAACATCGCCGGGGATTGCCACAGCGCCTGGCGAGCACTTCCGCGAGGCAGTCTGGACGACATCATCGGCGGCGGCACGTGCTTGATCCTGGCGCCGCATCCCGACGATGAAAGCCTGGGATGCGGCGGCCTGATCGCGACCTGTGTCGCCGCGGGCCGAACGCCCCTCGTCGTCGTCCTGACCGACGGCACCGGGTCGCATCCAAACTCGCGCGCATTTCCCGCCGATCGGCTTCGCGCCGTCCGCGAGCAGGAGGTGCGGACCGCCGTGGAATGTCTGGGCCTGTCGCCCGACCGGGTCGTATTCCTGGGCCAACCGGACACCGCCGCACCCCATGACGGCCCCCGTTTCGACGCCGTCGTGGCGCAACTGAGCCGCTTGATCAATCAGATCCCGGCCTGCACCACCATCCTCGCCCCCTGGCAGTTCGACCCGCATTGTGATCATGAGGCAGCATCGCTCGCCGCCTCGGCCGCCGCCGCCGCCACGCAAATCCGGCATGTCGCCTACCCGGTCTGGGGCTGGACGCTACCTCCGGAAACGCCGGTCCCAGCCGCGGCCCCGGCCGGCTGGCAACTCGACATCTCCGCATTCCTACCCAGCAAGCGCAAAGCAATTCAGGCCCACCGCACGCAATACGGCAGGCTGATCCAGGACGACCCCACCGGCTTCCAGTTGCCCCGCGCCCTGCTGTCGGTGTTCGACAGCCCATTCGAGACCTTCCTGATCCCATGATTGGTTCGCGAGACTCATCACACTTTGCCAAATTGTATCAGTCCAACCCCGACCCATGGGGCTTCCAAACCGATCCATACGAGCTCGAAAAATACCGCCACTCAATCGAAGTGCTGGGCGAACACCAATTCGCCGGAGGCCTCGAGGTCGGCTGTTCCATCGGCGTACTGACACGATTGCTGGCCCCCAGGTGCGCCACATTACTGGCGCTGGACATCGTAGACCAACCGTTGCAGGCCGCGGCGAAACGCTGTGCAGACCAACCCTGGGTCCGATTTCAGCGTATGCAGGTCCCAAATGAATGGCCCGACCAGAGCTTCGATCTGATCGTCCTGTCCGAGGTGCTCTACTTCCTGTCGCCCGAAGACATCGACCGATGTGCCCGCCGAACCAAAGACAGTCTCCTCTCAGGTGGCAAAGCACTGCTGGTCAACTGGCTGGGCCAATCAGACGACCCATGTTCCGGCGATCAGGCCGCCGACCGTTTTATCACCAGCGCGGCCGAGACCCTGACGGTGGCGCGCCAGGACCGGCAGCCAGGCTATCGGCTGGATCTGCTGACAGCGTGCTAAGCCGCCCCGAAAGCGGAGCAGGTAACGCAGAGAACGCGGCGTCCAGTCGGCGCTCTCATCCGCACGTTGGCCTGAAGACGCCTCTTGGCGACCGTTTCATCAAGCACCTTGTCCAAGGTCGGATCGCGCGAAGCGCCATTTTTGCCTGCTCCGCGAGACTCCATGCAAACACCGTGCACCTCTGTGTCCGATTGATTACTTATACCAGCACGTGCCGCGACAGATGGCACGAACACGCCGGGCCATGACGGGAACGGAGAGTCAGTGTTAACCCGGACCGGTATTAGCGGCCGATTATGGCGTCATCTCCACCACAAACAAGAAACGATCAGCGGCCATGACCGCCGGCCAGATCTATGATGATACGACACCCGATCCTATCGTGATGGCCGAACTCGCCGCCCGAATTCGCACCGGCACCCACGCCGCCAGTATCAACGCCAGAAGCCGCGCCTGGCGCACTAAACCCAATCCAAACGCAGACGCCTCCAGTCACCCAGACACCGCTCCAGCCCGCACCAACCCAACCCGCGTCAGCCTGACCAGGGCACGCCTCGCGCGAGCAGCATCCCACGCCAACCGCAGTAGCCCTCGCAACTGCCCAGGCTGCCGAACCAAACAACCCAGCACCCGCACCAGATCAACGCCTCCCTGCCGATCCAACGCCAGCAACGCGGCCGGCGGCAAATCCCGGTCCGCCGGGTCAGAGATCGCGCGCACGGCAACAAACGGCAGCCCATGAACCTGCGCGACCCGCGCCACACTGCCGCTTTCCAGGTCGATCGCATGGGCCCGGGTAGTCGTATACAACCCAAGTTTGGTCACTGCGTCCGCCGCCACCCCGGTTCCAGCCATCAGATGATGCCCGGTCAACCCGCCAAACCGGGCAGCCAAAGCCGGATCCGCCGCATACGACGCCCCCTCGGACAGGACAAACGCGGGAACAACAATCGTCCCCGCCCGCAGCGCCGGATCCAGACCACCCGCGAAACCGAAACTGACCAGCGCTGTCGCACCCTGCTCGACCAGTTGGTTTGCCGCGTCCGTGGCCCCTTCCGGCGTGCCGCCACCAATCCGGACAGCATAACCCCCGAACCGGGCCGCGATACGCGCCTCCGCCGCCAGGCCGACGACGAACCCGAACACCGGGGATCCGGAAACCGCCGCGCCGGTCAGAAACCGACCTCGACCCGGCGCCCATTGCCGCGACGCAAATTGCGGTAGCGCGCCAACGCCATCAACGGGAAATACAGTTTATAACCGTGGTAGCGCAGGTAGAAGACGCGGGGAAAGCCGACCGCGGTGTAGGGCGCCTCGGTCCACTCGCCGTCCAATTTCTGGGTACCAGCCAGATAGGCAATCCCCCGCGCCGTCGCCGGATGATCGGTCGCTCCCGCCGCCATCAGCCCCAGCACCGCCCAGGCGGTCTGACTCGGTGTGCTCTCCTTGTACCGGCCGTGCGCGGCCTCGCCGTAGCTCTCCTCATCCTCACCCCAGCCGCCATCGTCGCGCTGAACCGAGACCAGCCAGTCCACCGCCCGCCGCATCGCCTGGTCATCATGCGCGACCCCGGCCGCGTTCAGCGCACAAAGCACCGACCACGTGCCATAAATGTAGTTGGTGCCCCAACGTCCGAACCAACTGCCATCCGCCTCTTGCTCCCGCCGCAGATAGGCCACCGCCCGCGCCATCACCGGATCATCCGGCAACATCCCGATTTGCGCCAGAAACGACACACAACGCGCGCTGACATCCGCAGTCGGAGGGTCCAGCAGAGCGCCGTGATCCGCGAACGGAATGTGGTTGAGGTAATGATGCGTGTTCTCCGGCTCGAACGCCCCCCAGCCGCCATCGGACGACTGCATGCCGATCACCCACTCCCGAGCGCGCTCGATCGCCTCCGCATACGCCGGATCGCCGTTCCGGTGCAGCAGCAAGCCGACGACAGCGGTGTCGTCGACATCGGGATAATGCGGATTGTTGTATTGGAATGCCCAACCGCCTGGGCGCAAACCCGGGCGGCGCACCGCCCAATCCCCAACAACATCAGTGATCTGCAAAGGATGCAGCCAGTCGCAGGCCGCATCGGTTGACACACCTGCCTCCGCCAGCGCGTGGCCCGCAAGGCCGGTATCCCAGACCGGAGACAGGCAGGGCTGGCAGTAAGCCCGATCCTCTTCGATCACCAGCAACTTGCGCACCGATTGCCACGCAATGGCGGCATCAGGATGGTCGGGCGCATACCCGAGTGTGTCGAACATCATCACGCTGTTCGCCATCGCCGGGTAGATCGCGCCCAGCCCATCCTCGCCATTCAGCCGTTCGGTCACAAACCCGACCGCCTTGTCGATCGCCCGCCGCCGGGTCGCTTTCGGGAACAGTGGTTCGGCCAGGCGCAACGCGACGTCGACCGCCTTGAAGAAGCGTCCCCACCCGGAACGATAAGGCCCACGGATCCAGTCTGTGACCTGGCCGGCCGGCGTCCGGAACAACTCCGGAATCCCGATCCCACGAGGATTTCGCGCCGCAGGCCGCAGCACCATCAGCACCAGCAGCGGCACGATCACCGTGCGGGACCAGTACGACACCTTCGACAGATGGAACGGAAACCACAGCGGCAGATGCATGATCTCCACCGGCATCACCGGCACCGCCCGCCACGGCACCGCACCGAACAGCGCCAACTGGGCGCGCGTGAAGACGTTGGTCCGTTCCGCCCCGCCAGCCGCCAGGATCGCCTCTCGCGCCCGCCGCATATGCGGCGCATCCGGATCATCCCCGATCGCCTTCAGCGCGAAATACGCCTTCACGCTGGCCGAGATGTTGAACGCCCCGTCATGGAACAGCGGCCAGCCGCCATGCTCGCCCTGAATGGCCCGCAGATAGACCCCGATCCGCGCCTCAAGCTCAGGGTCGATACGGTCCAGAAAATGCTCCAGCAGCACATATTCTGCCGGGATCGTCGCATCCGCCTCCAGCTCGAAAACGAAATGCCCGTCCGCCCTCCGATGCCGCATCAACGCCGCCGCCGCTCGGGTCACCGAGTCGAGCAACGCGCCATCATCGACGACCGGCGCGGTGATCACGTCCAGAGCCATCATCCGTAGGCGACCATCTTTTCCCTGCAGTCAGAGCGAGAGCACAACATCCGCGGCGGAACGGCCGGATCTTATCGCGCCCTCGATCGTGGCCGGCAACCCGGTGTTGGTCCAGTCGCCCGCGAGCGCCAGGTTCGTGGCAAGGTCCGTCCGAGCCCGCGGCCGCCGTGCTTCCTGCTCCGCCGTGGCCGCGAAGGTCGCCCGCTTCTCCTTCACCACACGGTACGCGGGCATGGTGTTCTTCGCGCGTGCATGCAGTCCCAGCGCATCCACGACATTCGGCCACACCAGCGAGGCAAGCGCCCGGGCGGAATCGTCGACCATATTGTTCGCGGCGCTGATGGTGACCGAAACATGCCCCGGCTTCCTGAACACCCACTCCGCGGTGCCCGAGGTCAGGCCAATGAATCCCGCTTGCCCGATCGGACCGCTGGGGTCTGCCTCCTGCAGAAAATGGATATTCAGGATGGCCTCGAAGGCTTCCGGCGCGACCAGCCCTGGCAGCAGGTCCGTGGCAACCCAAGGCGGCACCGCCAGCACGACCGCATCGTTCGGACCAAGCGGTATCGGTCCCTCCGGCCCCCTGAGCACAGCGACCTTGCCCCCCTCCACCGTCATGTCCCCGATCCGGCTGTTGAAGCGAACCTCGGCACCCCGCGCCCGCAACGTGGCGACCGCCGGGTCGATCAACGCCTCGGACAGACCCTGCCTCGGCAGCATCGGCAGGCACGCCTTGCCGCCACGCAGCAGCGTCTCCCGCATCACCGCGCCCAGCAAGCGCGCGAGACCTTCCCGGGAGGACGTGTTGAGCGCGGCAACGGCGATCGGTTCCAACAGCCGCCAGTACAGCCGGCCGCGCCGCATGCTGTCCGCGACCGGGGTGTCGTTCCGAATGCGCGCGATGCGAGCCATGCCCAGATAGTCGGACAGACGCGTTTCCGGCACCCGGAGCCTGGGATTGAACACCCACCATGGGATGCGTCCCCGGTTTAAACGCACGACCCAGCGCTCGCCGGTCTTTAGGTCCATGAAGGGAAACACCGCCCGGTTCGGGATCTGGAAGGAGGCCTGCGCGCCGATTTCCGCGATGTAGGCTCTGGCGGCCCGATTACCCGACAGCAGCAGATGGTTGCCGTTGTCGATGCGCAGCCCGAGTTCCTTATCGAGATACGAACGGCATCGGCCGCCGGCCGCCGGCCCCGCTTCATGGACGGTCACAGACCGGCCGCCCGCGGTCAGCGATAAAGCTGCCGCGAGGCCTGCTAGGCCTGCGCCGATCACGTGAACTTGGCTCATGGGCGCCTTATTTGCCCGTTCGCCCGAGCCGGCGCAATTCGGGAGACGCTTATATTGTGTCTCAATTGTGCGAAATCTCTACCGAATGTATTATCGGCGCCCGCACCTGACCCAATGTTCTCAGTTGTCACCACGAACAGCGCCACGCCATTCGCTCTGACCAGCGCCAGTCAGTTGAATGACAGCAATCTCAATCGTGAAACGGTAACCTGGTGTCCTGCCCCCGAAGTTCGTCGCATCTTGCGACGGACGGAGGGGACAAGCAGGCCACCGAAAACAAAGAGCTGGTGTCCTGCCCCCGAAGTTCGTCGCATCTTGCGACGGACGGAGGGGACAAGCAGGCCACCGCAAAGAAAGAGCTGGTTTCGCGAATTCTGAGGTTCGCCACTATGGCGGACTTCAAATTCGATACACTAGAGCACCATCAGCCTGACTGGAACAGTCCCGCCGACAAAGTTGCTCGTGAAAACAATGGTCTAGAGCAGACATAATGCCCGTAGTTCGTGACGCAGCGCGGCCGGCAGGCTGTCCAGGCCGACGATCGCTCCCATCGCCGGCAGATCCGGGGGCGCATCGTCGGCGTCAAGATATCGCCAGCCCTGGAAAGCTCGGGTCGGCCGCCCCGCGAGCAGGGTGATCTCCGGGTCCAGGATAAAGCTCGCGCAGGCGGTCAGGTCGTCGCGCTGGTCCTCGACAATGTCCAGGATGCGTTGGCGCGCCATCATCGTTCCGGCGATAACCCAGTACATCGAACCGCCATCGATCACCTCGACCCGCCGGCGCGGAAAATTCCGCGTCCGATGCCGCAGCGGCGGATGATCCCGCATGCGCACCGCCTGCAATTCGCGAAGATGGTCGGTGTCACGCACGCCAACAGCCAGTTTGGTTACATGCAGCATGGTCGAACGACTCGGTTGTCCGTGATTTGGTAATGCCAGTGTAGGCGAAAACGTCGAGACACATCACCGGGTTGAAAGCGGCAACACGGTTGATTTCATGCTGCGGTGCAGCATATGGGTCAGGCACTTTGAAAGGCCGGCCGCGGCATGAAATGGTCACGTAATCTCCGCACCTTACGTCGCGGCATCAAACTCGCCACCCGCATCACCAAAGCAAAAGTGGATGGACCGAGGGTCCCGCCATCCCCTCCGCCACCCCAAAACAGCCGCCTGGTCGAGTTCAACGGCTTCGGCGACAACCCCGGCCGACTGCGAATGCGTGCGCATCTGCCGCCCGCCGTCGCCGGCCAACCGTTGGTGGTCTTGCTGCATGGCTGCGGCCAGGACGCCGCCGCCTTCGCCATCGACTCGGGATGGACCGAGCTTTCCGACCGGTTGCGCGTGCCGCTGATCCTGCCGGAGCAGGCCGAGGCAAACAACGCCGGCCGCTGCTTTCAATGGTTCCAGCCATCCGACACCGCCCGTGACGCCGGTGAGGCCGGATCCATCGCCGAGATGACCCAAGCCGCGATCAGCCGCTTCGGCAGCGACCCGCGGCGGGTTTTCGTGGTCGGGCTATCGGCGGGCGGCGCGATGGCCGCCGCATTGCTGGCGGCCTATCCCGACGTCTTCGCTGCCGGTGCCTCCGTCGCCGGCTTGCCCGTAGGCGCCGCCCACTCCGGTATGCAGGCTATGTTGCGGATGGTTTCGGCCGGTCCGAACCAAAGCCCGGAAGCCTGGGCCGCACAGGCGCGTGCCGCCGCACCAGCCGATTTCGCCGGCCCCTGGCCCCGCTTGTCGGTCTGGCAGGGACAGGCGGATATGACTGTCGCACCCGAGAATGGCACCCTGCTGGCCACGCAATGGCAGGCGCTGCACGGCCTCAGCACCACCGCGATGGCCGAACAGGTGCGCGACGGGGTGCAGCACCGGATGTGGTCCAACGGTGAGCAGCGCCTGGTGGAGCTCTGGTCCCTGCCGTATCTCCCCCACGCCTACCCCGTGGGCACGCGCGTCATCGCGCCCGGGCGTTTCGTCGAACAGGCGCCCGTCGATGCCACGGTGGAGATCGCCCGGTTCTTCGGACTGGACTGATCCGCCTCCGACGTGCCTACTGCTGGGTAAGGGAGAAACGGAGCACCAAAACATGAGTGCGGTTGTAAGCACCGACGTCTCGACGCCCGAACTAGGGTCGCTCGAGGAACGCTACCGGGAATCCCCCGCCTTCCGAGCCGCATCAGACCAGACCCGGGTCACCCCGACGCTCATCCTCATCGCGGTCGCCAACGGGCTCGGCTGGGGCTTCTACGGCATGGACGGCGTGATCTTCGCGCTCGCCTCGCCCCTCGTCATCAAGGAATTCGGCCTCACCA